>JALYYF010000231.1 GCA_030946725.1 Candidatus Dormiibacterota bacterium | reverse complement strand
TGCCACGGCAAGCACCGAAACTACCTTGATTCTGGTCAACCCTCCTCAACTCCTTGTCCGGGTCCAGGCGAGACCCCGTGACGCTCCGGGGTACGCGATCGGTTCGCAGCGATCTGAGAGCCCCCCTCTCTCTTCCAGCCGGACTGGCCGGGACCGGGCGCTACGCTGGCGTCACGATCAGACCGATGCGAAGGACACGTGGATGGCGCGGCGCCTGTCGCCGGCCGCAAACGGACTAAGCTCGCCCCCCGTCGAGCTCTGGTTACTTCCCTCCTTGCGCGGACGCTGAGTAGCCGGGCTTACGCCCTGGGTCGCTCAACGGCGACAAGACCCAAAAGGTTACGAAAAAAGTCGGCGATTGGAACAAAACCCGCGGGCCGCGCTCGCGGGCCGGAAAGTTCAGGCGACTCGCTTGGCCCGCACCACCAGCCGGTGGTCGTAGCCGGCCGCCCGGCTGTACGACCCGGCGCAGGTGATCAGCGTGATCTGGTCACCACCGCCCTGCGCCAGGACGGAGGCCATGGGAATGTCGGCGAGCGTGTAGTCCCAGGTCTGGGTCACCTGGTACTGCAGCTGAGCCTGGTTGGCGCCGGTCACCTGGATGGTGTCACCGGAGCTCAGCTGGCCAAGCTTCCAGAACACCGCGGGCCCGACCCCGGCGAAGTCCTTGTGCCCGGCGAAGACCGCGTTGCCGCCCCCGCCAGGCTTGGCCGTGAAGGGGTACCAGGCCACGTCGAAGGGCTTGTCGGGAGCCTCCATCTGGTTGTGGCTGTCGATGCCCTTGTTCTCGATCGGCGCCTGGACGCCGAGGCGGGGGATCACCAGCTGCTGCGGTTGGACCGCCGGAGGCGCGCTGGGCGCCGGCGTGGCCGTGGCGGCGGGCACGACGGAAGGTTGCGTCGAGGGCAGCGCGGCAACGTGTGTCGCGCGAGGCTGCGGGCGGGCGTGCGAGCCCACCAGGAACCACCCGGAAGTCGCCAGGATGGCGACGACGGCGACCCCGACCAGTGCGAAGACGGCCCTGTGGCCACGAACGAGGTTCGGCATGCTCCTCCTCAGCTCACCAAAGATAACGCGGCCCCTCGCGGGCCGGTTTCGTCCAGCCTCTAAGCTGGGCGACGGCCATGACGGAGACCTTCCCCGCGATCGCGGGGCACGCGCCCGTCCTGCAGCTGCTCCGGACCCAGCTGGCGTCCGGGCGGCTGGCCCATGCCTACCTCTTCGTCGGCGAGCCGGCGGTCGGCAAGACCGCGGTCGCCAGGGGACTCGCCGGCGCGCTGCTGCCGGAGGTTGCGCTGGAGCGGCATCCCGACTACTGGGAGGACGACCGCCGCGACAACCTCAAGATCGACGAGGTCCGCCTGCTGCCAGACCGCCAGCCGGAGCACCACCAGCAGTCGCTGCAAGCGTTCCTCTCCCTGAAGCCCGCCATCGGCTCCTACCGGGTGGCGCTCATAAGCAACGTGGGCCGTCTGGCCGACCCCATCCAGGGCATCCTCCTGAAGACGCTGGAGGAGCCGCACCCCCGCCGGGTGATCGTGCTGACCACGCCCAGCGTGTCCCCTTTCGTGGTGCTGCCCACAGTGGTCTCGCGCTGCCAGCGAATCAGCTTCCACGCGGTCCAGCTGACCGAGGTCGCCGCTCTCCTGCGGCGCCAGGGCGTTCCCGAGGAGAGGGCGGAGCTGCTGGCGGCGCTCTCCCGGGGCCGGCCGGGCTGGGCGCTGCGGGCGGCCGGCGACGCCTCTGTGATCGAACGCCACGAGGAGTGGGCGGAGCGGCTGGTCCAGGTCTTCGGCGCTCCGGCCGACGCGGCGCTCCGGCTGGCCGCCGAGCTGGACGCGGCCAACTTCGCGTGGCGGCAGGCGAGGCGTGAGGGCGATCGCTCGGAGAACGGCCCCGGTGGCGCCGGAAGGCAGCAGGATCTGGTGGCGGCCGGCGAGGACCCGGTGCTCTTCGCCCTCGGCAGCTGGCAGCTGGAGCTGCGGCACCGGATGCTCCAGGAGACACCGGCGCGCATGGGTCGCTGGGCGCGGCTCCTGGAGCTCTCCTATGACACGCTCGGCTATCACGAGCAGAACGTGAGCCCGAGGCTGGCCCTGGAGTGTTTCCTTCTGGAGGCGCGCCGCGTCGACGCCCTGGTGCCGGCGTGACGCCGCGCGGATTCTTGAAGCCGGCGCTCCAGGGCTTCGAGGCCTACGTCCCTGGCCAGCAGCCGCCGGACGAGGACGGCTGGGTGAAGCTCAACACCAACGAGTCGCCCTGGCCGCCCTCGCCGAAGGTGCTGGAGGCGGTCCGCGAGGCGGTCGACGAGAGGCTCCGGCTCTATCCCAACCCGACCGGACGGGCCGCGCGAGAGGCGATCGCCCGCCACCACGGGCTGGAGCCGGAGCAGGTCATTGTCGGCAACGGGGGGGACGAGGTCATCGAGCTATGCTTTCGCGCCTTCGCCGGCGCCGGCGACACGGTGGCGTTTGCGCCGCCCACCTACCCGCTCTTCGAGCCGCTCTGCGCCGTCCACCAGGCGATCCCGGTTCGTCACCCGCTCGACGCCGACTGGGGGTTGGCAGGCGGCTTCGCGGCGGCTCCGGCCGCGCTCAAGTTCCTGGTCAACCCCAATTCCCCGACCGGCACCTGGCTCGACCGCGAGACTGTGGCGGCGGTGGTCGAAGGATCACCCGGCGTGGTCGCGCTCGACGAGGCCTACGTCGACTTCGCGCCCGAGGATCGGCTCGACCTGCTCACCGAAGGGGCTCGCAACCTGCTGCTGCTGCGAACCTTCTCCAAGTCCTACGCGCTCGCGGGCATGCGCATCGGCTACGCCCTCGGCCACCCCTCACTGATCGCCGCCCTCGACCTGGTCAAGGACTCCTACAACCTGGACCGGCTGGCGATCGTGGCCGCGGCGGCCGCCATCCGAGACACGGAGTACCACGACCGCCTGGTGGGCTTCGTGGTCGCCGAGCGCGGATGGCTCGCGGACCAGCTGCGGGAGGC
>JALYYF010000213.1 GCA_030946725.1 Candidatus Dormiibacterota bacterium | reverse complement strand
CGTTCCACTGGCTGCCGTCGAACCATCGGTGCCAGACCTGCTGGTCCGTGCCCTGGACCATCACGTCGAGGCGGCCGGCGCTCCACGATGCCACCGAAGGCGAGGAGCTCAGGACACCTCCCAGCGGTTCCCAACCGCTCCACTGGCCGCCGTCGAACCACCTGTGCCAGAGCTGCTGGTCCGAGCCACGCACGAAGACGTCGAGCCGACCGGAACTCCAGGACGCTACGCCGGGCCCTGAGGTGAGCGTTCCGCCCAGCGGCTCCCATCCGCTCCACTGCCCGTTCAAAGAGAAGATGTGCCAGGTCTGCTGGTCGCTGCCCCGGACGAAGGCGTCGAGCCGGTCGGGAGACCAGGAGGCGGCCGCCGGCCGCGAGGTCAGCGCGCCGCCGAGAGACTGCCACGATGTGCTGGGCGCCACCGGCCTGGGCAGGCCCGCCGTGCTCCGGAGCAGGTTGATGTCGAGAGCAGTGGCGTCGACCTTGACCACCCGGTACTCGGCCTCACCGTTGGGGAACCTCATCGACATGAGCAGGCCGCCTGCAGCGTTCACCTCGTCGAAGCCGGAGCCGGCTCGTAACCCCCAGCCCACCAGGTTGTCCGTGCCTCCCGCGTAGCGGCGGAAGCTTCCAGTGGCGCTTGCTATCGGCACGGTGCCATACGAAAAGTCCAACGTCGCGGTCCCCGCGCCAGAGGTGTCGATGGCGTACTGGATCCCTCGCGCCTTCCCCGTCGACTGGCCCGAGTGGTCGTCGTAGAGGGAGACGTCGGTGGTGCCCTGGAACCGGGCGTCGTGCTGAGCGAAGAAGCCACCCAGGGGGTCGCCGACGATCGTGAGGGCCTGGGCCCCGGCCTCCCGGTGCCCGTTGCCGCCCATCTTCCAGATCGTCGCCCCGGTTCCCTTGTTGAGCAGGTAGACGGCGTCGGTATGCCGTACCGAGAGCAGCACCGGGCCGGCGGCCGACTGCACGTCGAGCGAGTTGCAGTGATACACGTCGGCGACGGTCTGGTTGTTGTAGCTGACCAGCGTGGGCCGCGTCGACTCGTTGACATTGAGGTGGTCACTGGCCTTCCAGAGCCAGGCCAGTCCGCCCTGGGCGTCGAGCTCCTCGATCCAGCAGTCCACGATCGTGTTGTTCGCTGCGGCCAGGGCGGGGAAGGCGCTGAGGTTGACGCCGCTCTTGAGTGGAGACCCGAAAATCATCCGGTGACCGTTGCTCAGCTGGAGCAGCTCGTGAGGGTCGGTCGGAGCCGGCGGCGCCGGCGCGGTGCGCACCGAGCTGGTCGTCTGGTTGTCCAGCTGGTAGAGCCGGAACGCTCCGTTCGGGTTGGCCCCGAGTCCCGGGCCGACCGCGGGAATCCAGGCCAGATTGTTGCCGGGAAGCAGCGTCACGTTGATGGCGGCCCCTGGCGCGGCCTGGTACCAGACCGGCGTCCCGTTGCTGTCGAGGATCATCGCGTAGAGACCGCTCCTGCCGTCGCTGGACGAGAGGATGTTGCCGGTCAGGTAGTAGCCGGGGGCCGGCGCGGCCGGCCTGTTGATCTGGAGCACCGGGAAGTCGTGAGGCAGGCAGCGAATCCAGTACTGGCTGACGGAACCCCCGACCACCGCAGCCTGGCCCTCGCCGACGTTCACGGTCAGCGTGAGCGAGGCACCGCTCTGGCCACCGGCCTGGATGGTCCCTCCGTTGGCTCCGGTGAGATGCAAGGTGACCACGTTGAGGCCCGTTCCGCAGTAGATGACATAGTCGTGAGTGGCACTGGAGAACTGTGGCGACATGGCCGGGTTCGTGGTGATCCCTCCCAGCGGGCTGCCGCCAACCGGCACCATCACCTGGTCGGAGGGCACCGAGGCCAGCGCCGGGCGGCCGGAGGAGGCGGTCACCAGCACCAACGCCACGGCGGCCGTCAGGACCAGGGCCAGGCGGGTGGCCCAGCGAGGGCCGGGAACGTCGTCCCATCTAGACATGCAGCACTGCTCCTACACCGAACCAGCCATGCGAGAGCGGCGCGCCCCTCTGCGATCCCCGCGTCTGGAAGCGCCGGCCGCGGCCCGAAACACCATCCCTTCGGCGCCGGCCACCCGCCGTGCCAGCCCCGAGAGGCGAAGTAAAGAGCTCCATCTGTCCCAAGTCAACGGAGACCTTTGCCTCATCCGTTCGGGAACCGCTCAGGCCCGGCCTCGCCGACGCCCGGGCACCGCTGGGAGCTGTCAGAGTGTCGAAAAGTGACGCTGGAGCTTGATGCGCTGGGCCACCAGCCCTACTGCCACCTCACCACCCTCGGGAGGACGACCGGGCTCGAACGCACGATCGAGATCTGGTTCGCCCTCCGCGACGGGACGATCTACATTCTCTCGGGGGGCGGCGCCGCAGCCCATTGGGTTCGGAACCTGCTGCGCGAGCCAATGGTCCACATCCGAATAGCGGATGCGGTCTTCGCGGGGCGGGCACGCCTCCTGGACGAGGGGGTGGAAGAGGCGGCCGCGCGGAGGCTGCTGCTCGAGAAGTATCAGCCCATCTATGCGGGTGACCTCACCGGGTGGTCGCGAACCTCACTTCCGGTCGCGGTCGACGTCGACCTCTCTGCGGACGGTTCGTGAAGGACCCAGCCTGGGCGACAGGGCATCCTGCCCTGCAGGCGCTCCTCGAGCTGGCTGCCGAAGAGGCTCGGGAGCGCGGTCACGGGCTCGTCGAGCCTGCCCACCTGGTGCTTGCCCTGACCCGGCAGGACGGCGAGGCGGCCGACCTCATCCACCGGGCCGGGGCTGAGCCGAGGATCTGGCGCGACTACATCAACTACATCCTCGGGGTGAACGACGGCATGCGACAGGCAGAGCTGGGGCAGATGAGGCCTGGGCACCTGAAGGACGTCGTCCAGATCCGCCACCAAGGCGCGCTCGCGACGAGCGACGCGCTCGCGGCCCTGCTGCAGGATGCGCTCGAGATCGCGGCCGGCGATCCCGTCGACCACCGGCATGTCCTGGCTGCGCTCTTCGAGGGCCACGGGCATATCGCGGCCGGCACGGCGCGCTTCATGCGGCTCTCGGCGGAGGCTGTACGCGAGGCCGGAAGGCTGCCGGGGCCCGATCTGGAGCAGCTTCCCGAGTACGGGGATGCCGTGCCCATACCTCGCGGCGTGGGGCGGCTGGTCCTGTTCGGCAGCTGCCACATCGACCAGCCGGCCCTGCTCGAGATCCTCAGCCCGGCCGAACGTCAGAGCGTCGAAGCGCGCGGGGCGCTGCTGGTGGACGCCGCGTCTCCGGAGCCGGAGCCCGAGCTCGCGGAAAGCCTGTCGGCGATGCTGGGCTTCGAGGTACGGGACAGCGGCATCCGGGATCGCGTCGACGCGTCCGACGCCCGGGCCGTGGATCGCCTCGAAACCGCCGGCGCGATCCTGCTCGAGGGCGGCTCGGTGTTGCGTCTCTACTCGACGCTGTCGGGCACTCCCGTGCTCGGGGCGTTGGTCGCCGCTTCGGATGCCGGCACGGCCGTGATCGCATGCTCTGCCGGGGCTCAGCT
>JALYYF010000199.1 GCA_030946725.1 Candidatus Dormiibacterota bacterium | reverse complement strand
CCTTGACCCTGAACCTGCTCGCCCTGCTGGCCAGAGGCCTGCTGAGCCAGCGGACCCTTGGCCTGCTGCAGTCCATTGATCGCCTGGTTGACGTCACCCTGGAAGTTGTCCTGGGCTCCAACCGACTGCGTTTCCTGGGCGGCGGCCTGGAGTGCCTGCTGCGCCGCCTGCACGTCGCCGTTCTTCAGGGCGTCGGACGCCGCCTTGAGAGACTGCTGCAGCTTCGGGTCGCCACCGGCCGCGGCCGATGCCTGGGCCAGCGAGTCACTGAGCTGTTGTTTCTGCTGCTGGTTGAGGCTGGGCAGCGACCTGGCCAGGTTGTTCAGCTGATTGGAGGCGGACTGCAGGTCCTGCCGGGCCAGCGCATCCCCCGCCTGAGCGGACTGGGGGTTCTTCGCCAGGACTCCGCCGGCCCCGGCGGCCGCATCCTGTTTTGCGCCCAGGCTCGCGTCCTGCAGCTCGCGAAGCTGGTCCTGAGACTGGCTCAGCGCAGCCAGGGCGGATTGGGGGTCCTGCGCCTTGCGCACCGAGTCGGCAGCCTTCTTCAGATCCTGGGTCAGCGCCTGCCGCTTCGCAGGATCTTCGCCGGGGCGAGCCTGGCCAGCGGCCTGCCGGGCCACGGCCTGCACCTGGTCGGCGGCCCGGCCCTGGGCAGCGGCGGCCGCCCTTTCCTGCCTCAGCTGCTGGAGCGCCGGATTTGGCAGCAGGGCCAGGAGCGTAGCGCCCAGGGCGGCCACCACGCCGATTGTGAGGGTGCGCCAGGGCACCCGCAGCGGCCCCAGGTCGTCGAGCCGTGCGCCTCCTGCGAAGGCGGCCGCGTCGTCTCTCTGCATCTGGTACAGCCAGCCGCCTTCTGTGGCGAACTCGAGCGCCGTCACCAGGCGATCCCTCCCCCCGAGGCGGAGGTCCGCGAGCCGGGCGACTTCCAGCGAGGACGGAAGCGCTCGACGGAGCCCGACCAGGGCGATTGCGAGGCCGAGGGCGACCCAGATCAGCAGGACCGGCCAGAAGGGCTCGAAGGGCCAGCGACGGGTCGCGGCTTGTGAGGCCAGCGTGCCCAGCGCCACCACGGCGGCGCCTCTCGCGGCGGCCGTGAGGGCTCGTTCGCGAATCATGCGGCCGCGCACACGGCTCAGCAGGTCTCGGACGGGCCTCATGTCAGGGGACCTCCTCGGTCTCCAGCGGTTGGACCCCATCGCTCTCCACGTCCTCGGGCGGGCGAGCCCTGGGCTGGCCCGCCCGGTAGCCGCCCACCAGGCGGACCGCGGCGAACAGCGCCAGGACGATCAGCGCGAGCTGCAGGAGCAGCGTGCCCTGCCATGGTTCCAGGTTAGGCCCTGCCGTGTTCGGCGAACCGGGGCCGAGGAAGAGAAGCTGCAGCAGCCGGCCAAGGTGCATGGCGGCGCCGTTGGGGCTGTCCAGCACCACGAAGAGCGCATACAGGGGGTTGGTGAACTCGAGCGGGTGCACGTCGTTGACCACCTGGCGCTCGGCGATCAGGATCGAGAGCATCGAGCCGACCAGGAAGGTTCCCACCAGTCCCGCGAATGTGCAGCCGTAGGCGGCGACCGTGGAGGGAAGCGTGCGGCGAAACGCCGAGCTCAAGAAGACCGAGATCGCCGCGATCGTGACCGCGGTGCTGACCGTCAGCAACTGCGTGACCACGAACTGCTCGAAGTCGATGCCGCCGAAAAGGAACACCGCGGCGAACAGCGGCAAGGCCCCCAGGATCAGGAGGAGCATGAAGGCCACCGAGGCCACCAGCTTGCCCCAGACGATTCCAAGGGCCGTCACCCGGCTCACCAGGAGCACATCGAAGGTCTGCCTTTCCCTCTCCCCGCTCACCGCCCCCGCCGCGAGCGCCGGCGCGAAGAGGCTGATCAGGGTCAGCTGGAAGAAGGTCAGCGAGCTGAAGACCCGCGCGCCGATCTGGGCAGCCCCGGTGTGGTTGCCGGCCTGGGAGATGGCCTCGATCAGGAAGGCGGAGTATCCGAAGGCGGCCAGCAGGCCCAGGTACAGGGTAAGGACCACGGGGGCGCGCCACGAGCGCATTCGCGACACCGCGTCCTTGACGATCAGGGGGTTGTCGAAGAGGTTGACGGTCCTCTGCCAGGTGCTCAAGCTTGCGTCTCCGGGCCGGTCAGGCGAAGGAAGGCTTCGGCCAGGTCGCCCGTGACCGGCGCGAAGGAGCGGACGGCGATGCCCTGCCGGATCAGGTCGCTGAGCAGGTCCTGGTCGGCGAACTGCTCCTCCACGACGATCTGCAAGCCGTCGTCCACGAAGTCGACCCCGATCACTCCGAGCCGGCCCCGGATCGCCCGTTCTGCGGCGAGCAATGCCTCGGCCTCGCTGTCCACGAGTTCGATGCGCAGGCGCCGGCCGCTGCGGACCTGGTTGCGCACGTCCGCCATCGGTCCCGCGGCGACCATCTTGCCGTCGTCTATGAAGCCGACCCAGGTGCACAGCTCCTCGAGTTCGGGGAGGATGTGGCTGGAGACGAAGATGGTCTTCCCCATTCGCCGCAGTTCCCGGATGAGCTCGCGCATCTCGACACGCGCCCGCGGGTCGAGCCCGGAAGCCGGTTCGTCGAGCAGAAGGACCTGCGGATCGTGGACCAGCGCCCGGGCGAGGCAAAGGCGCTGCTTCATGCCCCGGCTCAGCGTGTCGACCTGGTCGTCGGTCCGCTCGGTCAGGTCGACCAGCTCGAGGAGGTCCCGAGCCACCTTGCGCCGGCGGCGGCGGGCGACCCCGTGGCAGGCCGCGTAGAACTCCAGGTACTCCTCCGAGGTCAGGCGGTCGTAGACCCCGAAGAAGTCGGGCATGTAGCCGATCAGCTCGCGGACCCCGTGGGGGTCCTGGCCGACCGGGATTCCGCCGATCGTCGCGGTGCCGGCATCGGCCGCGGTGAGGGTCGCCAGTATGCGAATGGTGGTCGTCTTGCCGGCGCCGTTGGGCCCGACGAAGCCGAATATCTCGCCGGCCGGAACACTGAAGTCGACGCCCTGGAGCGCGGCTCTGCCGGCGTACCTCTTGTGCAGGCCCTGGACGTCGATCACGGCCGTCTCACTGGTCGTTCAGCACCAGGTTGGCCTGCCCGGGCTCGCTCTCGCGCACGCGCACCCGGACTGTGCCTCCTGACGTCTGGCCGCTGCTCAGAGGCACTCCCGAGGGACGTGCGCCGGTCGCCGGCTGGCCGGGCAGCGGCTGCCAGGTGTGGCTGCCCCAGTCGAAGACGTCCACTCCTCGAACGGCCGACTGGGACGGCAAGCCCTCGACGAAGGTGTAGCCCAGCGCGGCGGAGGACTTGAGGCCTGCCGGCAGCTCGAAGTCGTAGATGTCGACCTGGCTCACGCCGTCACCGAGGAAGCTGGAGACCAGCCTGGCGCGGGGTGCGGCCCCGCCAACCGCGTCGGCCGACTCCAGGCCCACCGGTTCGACGACCGCGGTCAGGGTGGTGTGCGAGGGGTGTCCGCCCTCGATGGAGACCGGTTCACTGCCACTCGACATCCCGACCACTGCCAGGTCGCCCTGCCTGCCGCTGACCGCCTGCGTGGCCGCCAGCCGGAGCAGCGCGTCCTGGGCCACGCCGCTCTGCGGCCGCGTCTTCTGCGCCGGGACGGCGCCGAAGGACTGGCCGGGGGATGCGCTGCGCACCTGGTTGATGTCCACGTCGACCCTTGCGATGGCGCCAGGCTGGAGCTGAGCCACGATGGACGCCTGAGCATCGTTTGCTCCGGCCAGGCGCAGGTCCTTGATCGGACGCTGTCCACGGTTGGCGATCGTGCCCTTGACCCGGCCGTTCTCGAGCCGGAGATGAGCCTCCAGCGGGAGCAGCTGGCTGCTGTCGGGACCGTACGGATGGGCGACCGAAAGAGTCTGCATCGCCTTCATGTTCCAGACCGGTACGGCCTTGAGCAGGATCTGCGGACGGCCGCCGACGGTGACGCTGGCGTCACCCGTGCTATCCCCGAAGCTGGAGGCGGAGACCGCCGTGGAGACGAGGGAGTTGCTCGGGACCACGACCTGGACGTCCCCCTTGCGGGGAGCGAAGACGCCGTCGAAGGCGAACGTCTCCACGGCACCGTCGGGCCCGAGACGCTGGACCTCCACCTGGGTCACGAAGAAGTCGGAGCCCCTGGTCCCGAAGCCGACCAGGTAGGCGCCAGCCGTGAAGACGACCGCGATCAGCGGAGTGGTCACCCACATCAGCCCTCGCCGCCCGATCGCCTTCAAAAAGAGGTAGTTGAGGAGACCGCAGAGGAGCACGTAGGCGACGAGCAGGCCGCCGAGCAGGCCCACCGGCGGACTGCCCGCGACCGGCGTGTTCTGCAGCAGCTGGAACAGCCGTTCGGACCCGGTGCCGAATCCCGGCGCCCACACGCCCGGAGGTGCGAGCGGGCTACCCGGCCCCGTCGGCGCTGTGAACCCAGAGAGGCTGCCGGCCACGTTCGGGCGAGCCCCGCTCTGGACGGCGCTCAGTGCCCGGCTGATCGCCTGCGCCCACGCCAGCCCGGCCAGGCTGACCTGGCTGTCGAAGGGCTCTCCGAAGGGGTCGAAAGCGAGCTCGATCACCCTGCCGGCGCCGTACGCTCCCTCCACCACCAGCGGGGTGCCGTCACTCGACACCAGCGGCGCCTTGCCGCCGCGGAGGTCTCCGGTGACGATCTGCGCGCTGGCGTCCACGGACCTGCCGCCGAGCTCGGCGAGCGAGGAGAGCGAAGCTGTGGCGGTCGCGGTCGGACGCAGGGGCAGCAGCTCGCCCGGCAGCGGGAGCAACGTCCGCCGCCAGGAGGGCCCACCCGCCTCCACCAGGGTGCCACCCAGCCCGACATAGTCCTTCAGCGCCTGGACCTGCGCCTGGCTCAGCGAGGCGCTGTCGAACTGGTCCACCACGATGCCGTTGAGACCGCTCAGGAACGCCGCGTTGGTGGGAAAGCTCTGCGCCGAGGGGAACCTCTGCAGCGCGGAGTCCAGATGGCTCAGGGCATGGAGCGGGGCGCTGATCCGCTGCTCCGCCTGCGGAAGGTCGCTCAAGATGCCCAGCGCGGCTTCGGCGTGACTCGGGTTCGAGAGCTCGGCCCGGGCCAGCACCCGCTTGCCGGAGGCGTCGCGCGCCTCGGCGCTGTAGCCGTTGGGTGGGTCTATCACATAGATGACGATCTGGCGCTCGCTGCCACGGGGAACAGCCACGTGCACGTGGTACTCGGGGAAGCCGGCCGTCCCGGTGTTCCGGAAGTCCGAGCGGAAGTCGTTGGCGAGCAGCACCACATCGCCGGTGAAGTCGCCGCCGCCGTCGTCCTTGACGGTCACGAGGTAGGGCGTCCAGGCGCCCTGCATCGCGGTCGGGCCCCAACGCAGGGCCACCGAGAGCGTCAGCTGGGGATCGGCAGAAGCGGCGGCGGCCGGTGAGGGCAGGAACAGCGTCACCGCCAGCGAGCCGGTGACCAAGAGACAGAGGACGAACGCCAGCCGGCGAGCCGGCAGAGTGCCCCGAAAGTGATTGGGGCTCTTTCGGGTCCGGCTCAGCATCATCAGTTTCCCCAGAAACGCCGACCGCCTGCCGACGGTAACGAACACCTTACCCGACCCAGGCGCGACTGTGACCGCTTCGGATTCGTTAACCGGCGCAGCGGATCGAGCCGGTTAGCAAGGGATTGGCCTCCGTCCTGGTCCCCGCGCTCAGGATGCGCCGCTCTCGACCCTCCCAACCTCGGTCATGATCTCGGCCCGCCCGCGGACCTTGATCGCCGCCGTCATGGTCGTGAACTGGGCCACGAGTACCTCGCCGGCGTCCAGGCGCTCGGAGTGGTGAGAGCGGGTGTCGCGGCCGCGCGTCAGTCCCATTATCACCACGCCATCTTCCAGCGCCTTCACGACGATGTAGCGACCGACCGTGTCTCGGCTATCCGGCGCTTGACTTGCCGTTTCCATTACGTCCATTGCTTCTTCCATTGCCGTTGCCGTTGCCGTTTCCACCGCTGGCACGCGGCCGGACCGTCTCCAGGCGCGTCACCTCTCGGCCGAAGTGTGCATCCAGGGCGCTCTTCAGCGAAGGCCCGGCGGCCACCCGGAAACGCTCTCCGACCTGCAGTGTCACCTGCTTGCCCTGGACCTGAAAGTGGAGCATGACCTCGTCCGGTCCAGGGTGCCGAGCGAGCAGGGTCGCGATCTGGTCGACGATGTCCTCGCCGCCCTCCGGAACGTCGACGTGAGCCGTCTGCTGGCGCTCTACGGGAACGCACTCGGGATCGTCCCAGGCCCAGGCCGCCTCGGCGACGACCGCGACCTGCTCGGTCTCCTCTTCGGCATCCAGCTCTTCGTCGACTGCGGCGGGACCGCGGTTGTTGGAAGACGAACGCGCAGGCTCCACGCGGCCCTGCACGACGATCACACGGTCCGGCTCGTCGAGCCGGTCCCGGTGGAGCTGCTCATAGGCCCGGGGAAAGAACGTGACCTCGATCGTCCCGGTGAGGTCTTCGAGCTCGGCGTAGGCCATGATCTGACCCTTACGGGTGACCACCCTCCGGGCAGAGCGCAGAAGTCCGCCCACCCTCACCTCGTTGCCGGAGAGCTCGGTGGTCAGCTCCACCGCCTGGGTATCAGTCAGCTGAGCGAGCTCGGCCTCGATGCGGTTCAGCGGGTGGTCGGAGAGGTAGAGGCCGAGCAGCTCCTTCTCGCTGCGCAGCTTCTCTTCGTCGTCCATCGGCTCCGCGCGGACCAGGTAGTCGGAGGAGATCAGCTCGGGCGCCTCGACCATGCCGAACAGCGAGGTCTGGCCGGACTCCCGGTCGCGCCGAGCCCTCTCGGCGCGCTGGCGAGCCATCTCCAGCGTGGCCAGCAGCTGGTTGCGCTCCCCCAGCGAGTCGCAGGCGCCGCTGCGCACCAGCGACTCCAGGGCTCGCCCGTTCACGTCCTGGCTGCCGGCGATCCGCTCACAGAGGTCGTCGAGTGAGCCGTACTCTCCCCGTGCCCCCCGTTCCTTGACGATCAGCTCGACCGCGCTGCGGCCCACGTTCTTGATGGCCGCGAGTCCGAAGCGGATCCGGTCTCCCGCGATCGAGAAGTCGGAGCGCGACTCGTTTATCTCGGGCGGCAGCACGTCGATTCCTCGCTTCTTGCAGTCGACGATCGCGGTGGCCACCTTGTCCGCGCTGCCCTGGTAGTGGATCAACAGCGAGGTCATGTACTCGAGCGGGTAGTTGACCTTCAGATAGGCCGTCTGGTAGCTGATCACGGCATAGGCCGCCGCGTGAGCCCGGTTGAACCCGTACTCCGCGAACTTGGCGATGGCGTCGAACAGCTGCTCTGCCTTGGACTGTGTGATGCCGTTGCCGAGACAGCCGGCGATGAACTTCTCGCGCTGGAGCGCCATCTTCGCCTTGTCCTTCTTGCCCATGGCGGCGCGCAGGATGTCTGCCTCGGAGAGCGTGAAGCCGGCCAGCTCGCGGGCGGCCATCATCACCTGCTCCTGGTAGATCATCACGCCGTAGGTGTCGCGAAGGATCGGTTCCAGGCTGTCGTGCATGTACTCGATCGGCTCCCGGCCGTGCTTGCGAGCCACGTAGGCCGGGATGTTCTGCATCGGCCCCGGACGGAAGAGCGCGACGGCGGCCGTCACGTCCTCGAACGACTGCGGCTTCATCTCCTGGAGCATTCGCCGCATCCCGGAACCGTCGAGCTGGAAGACGCCGCCCGTGTCGGCGGCCGAGATCAAGTCGTAGGTCTTGGTGTCCTCGAAGCCCAGCTTGCCCAGCTCGACGTCGAGACCCCGCCGCTCCTTGATGAGCTTGAGGCAGGTGCTGATGATGTCCAGGTTCTGGAGCCCGAGGAAGTCCATCTTCAGGAGCCCGATCTCCTGGACCGCGGTCATGTCGTACTGAGTGATGACCTGCCGCTGGCCTTCCTCCTGGGCCACAGAGGAGCGCGGGCCGTACTGCAGCGGGGTGTAGCGGATTAGCGCGTCGGGTGCGATCACCACACCGGCGGCGTGCACGCTCACGTTGCGAGAGACACCTTCCAGGGAGCGGGCCACGTCGACCAGCCGCTTCAGGTCGTAGGGACGGCCGTCGGGTCCCCGCTGCTGCCCTGACTGGTAGGCCTCCCGGAACTCGGGCACCTCCTTGATGGCGTCGTCCAGGGACTTGGAGCGCCCCTGCCAGACCGGGACCAGCTTGGACAGGCGGTCGCACTCCTTCAAGGGCACGTCGAGGACCCGGCCGACATCCCTGATCGCCGCCTTGGAGGCCATGGTGGTGAAGGTGATGATCTGCGCCACCCGGTCTGAGCCGTACTTTTCTGAGACGTAGCGGATGACCCGCTCCCGTCCCTCCACCGAGAAGTCACAGTCGATGTCGGGCATCGAGACCCGGTCCTTGTTGAGGAAGCGCTCGAAGATCAGGCCGTGCTTGAGCGGGTCGAGGTCGGTGATGCGCATGGCGTAGGCGACGACCGAACCGGCCCCGGAGCCGCGCCCCGGCCCCACCCGGATGCCGTTGTCCTTGGCCCAGTTGATGAAG
>JALYYF010000182.1 GCA_030946725.1 Candidatus Dormiibacterota bacterium | reverse complement strand
CCCTACGGCTACCTGCCGACGGACCCCGGACGCCTGCGCGAGGAGCTCGACCGGCGCGGTATCAGAGTGTCCGGTGGCGGTGTGGCCGGCGGCCTCCACCGGGCGGAATCCTGGGAGCAGGTACTGGCCGAGACCCGCAAGGTCTCGGCGCTCGTCGGAGAGCTCGAGGGCCGGTATCTGATTTTCCTCCCGGAGATGTATCGCGACATATCCGACGGCCGCCACCTCGAGTCCGCACAGCTCGACGCCGACCAATGGCAGAACCTCGTGAGGGGCGTCACGCGTCTGGGAAAGATCGTCCGCGAGGAGTACGGCCTCTCGCTGGTCTTCCACCACCACGCGGACAGCCATGTGGAGACACAGGAGCAGACGGAGCGATTCCTCGATGACACGGATCCCGAGGGTGTGTCCCTGTGCCTCGACACGGGCCACCTCGCCTATTGTGGCGGCGACAGTCTCGCTCTACTGCGAGAGTACCCGCAGCGAATCGGGTGCCTCCACCTCAAGCAGGTCGACCCTCGGGTCCTTCACGAAACGCAAGAGAACGACCGTTCATTTGGGCAGGCCGTTGCGCGGGGCGTGATGTGCGAGCCGCCGCTCGGCGCCCCTGACCTCGTCCCGATCCTCGAGGCCGCGGACCGTCTAGATGCAGACCTGTTCGCAATCGTCGAGCAGGATCTCTACCCGTGTGATCCGGAGCTTCCGCTGCCGATCGCGAAGCGGACCCGTGACTACCTGAGCCGGCGCGGACTCGGCCCGGCACCACGCAAGTCTTGAGATCGGTGAGCCGGGATCGTGGAAGACAGGACCTGGAGGAGTTGAGGTGACCCTTAGCGTGGGAGTGATCGGCGTCGGAAGCATTGGAGCGGACCACGTCAGGCGGATCTCCAGCCGGGTCTCGGGTGCTCGCGCGGGGGCGCTGTTCGACGTGGACCAGGCTCGGGCGGGCCACTTCGCCGCCCAGGTGGGTGCTACGGCGCATCATCGCGCCGAAGACCTGATCGTAGACCCGGCGGTCGACGCCGTGGTGATCGCCTCGCCGGGCCCGACGCACGCCGAGCTGACGCTTGCGTGCATCGCGGCCGGCAAGCCCGTGCTCTGCGAGAAGCCACTGGCCACCACAGGTGACGACTGCCTCAAGGTCGTGGAGGCGGAGGTCGCGTATGGCCGCCGCCTGGTTCAGGTCGGCTTCATGCGCAGGTACGACGCCAGCTACCGCCAGGTCAAGGGGGCACTGGACGAGGGGGAGATCGGCGAAGCACTCCTCCTGCACTGCCGCCACCGGAACGTCAGCGTGCCCTCGACCTTCACAACCGAGATGGTTCTGACCGACTCGCTGGTCCATGAGATCGACAGCGTGCGCTGGCTGCTCGGCCAGGAGATCGCGGCCGTCACGGTCGTCCTTCCGCGGCGAAGCCCTCTTGCCGCCGAACAGCTGCAGGATCCGCTGCTGGTCCTGATGGAGGCAGAGACCGGTGCTGTCGCGGGGGTCGAGCTGTTCGTCAACTGCCAGTACGGGTACGACGTCCGCTGCGAGGTGGTCGGTTCCCTGGGGACCGCGTCCCTTCAGAACCCGGGCCTGGGTGTCATAAGTCGTGACGGCGCCGAGTCAGCCCCAGTTCCCCGCGACTGGCAGACGCGATTCGGGCCGGCGTATCTGGCCGAACTCCAGGAGTGGGTGGATTCGCTGACCTCGGAGACCGTTCATGGCCCGAGTGCCTGGGATGGCTACGCCGCCACGGCCGTCGCAGAGAGCGCCCTCCAGGCGCTGCAGAGCAGATCGCGCACCGCAGTTACCCTCGCTGAGAGACCGTCGTTCTACGCCGGGCTCGCGGGATCGGTGCCGGAGCCGGGGTGGGCGGGAGGTTAGGCGCATGCAGCTGGCTCTCGACCCTTTCATGTTCAGGACGGTCCCCTTGCTCCAACTGCCCGCGCTGGTGGCCGACCTCGGCTATCGGAGCATCGAGCTGTCCCCGCGGGACGACTTCATGCCTTTCGTCAACCACCCGCGTGCCGACCGCCAGACGGTCTCCCAGTTCAAGTCCGCACTGAGGGCTGCCGGAGTCGAGATTGCATCGGTCCTGCCGCTCTACAGGTGGTCCGGTCCTGACGAGGACGAGCGCCGGGCAGCCGTGCGCTACTGGAAGCGGGCCATCGAGATCACCGTGGAGCTGGAGTGTCCCGTCATGAACTCCGAGTTCAACGGCCGGCCCGAGGCCGCGCACGCAAGTGAGGCGCAGTTCTGGCGGTCGCTGGAGGAACTGCTCCCGATCTTCGAGCGGGAGGGCCTGCAGCTGCATCTGGAGCCGCACCCGGACGACTTCATCGAAGACGGGCGCGCCGCCGTCGAGATGATTCGGGCCATCAACTCACCCAGCGTCTCCTTTCTGTACTGCGCGCCACACACCTTCCACATGGGGGGCGACATCGCCGGCGTGATGGAATACGCGGGCCCCCTGCTCACACACGTCCACGTAGCCGACTCGTTCGATCACCGGGCGTCGTCCGGACTTCGCTACATCGTGAATCCTCCCGGCTCTCCCGCGCGAGTTCACCAGCACCTCGACATCGGTCAGGGCGAGGTGAACTTCGAGGAGTTCTTCGGCACGCTGGGAGGTCTGGCCTTCGACGGCATCATGACCGTGTGCGTCTTCGCCTGGGAGGAGCGTGCCCGGGAGTCGAGCGTGTTCATGCGGGAGCAGGTCGAGAGCTACACCAGGTCCTGGGTCCATCGCCGGTCTGAGCGAACGGAGTGATCGGATGGTTGCTCAGGTGTCGAGGTCGACGCTGCGACGCGTTCGAGGGGTTGCGGTCCGGGCCCGCGGGCTGATCGCCTCGAGCTCGATCCCTGCGTCGCGGAGCGCGGCCGCGGCGGTTTCGAGGCGCTGGGGCGGCAGGGGATCCTCCACCCAGGGGTCGCGCCGCTCCAACACTTCCGGCACGGTCAGGGTCGTCACGTCCAACCTGGCGGCGACCTCGTCCCAGGAGAGGGGGGTCGAGACGGTGGCGGTCGGCGTTGCGCGCGGGCTCCACGCGGCTACCATGGTCTGAGCGGCATTCGCCCGGCTCCAGTCCAGGAGCAGGCGGCCCTCGCGATCGGCCTTGCGCATCTCCACCGTGTACAGGTCGGGCCGGCGCGAGGTGAGCAGGCGGCAGACCCCGAGGGCAAATGCGCTCACCTCGGAAAACTCGTACTCCCGCGCGATCGGCACGTAGACGTGGAGACCCCGCTTTCCGCTGGTCTTCGCGAGCGCGTCCAAGCCGAGCTCAGACAGGGCCGCCCTGAGATCGAGCGCCGCGCCGAACACGTCCTGCTCACGAGCCCAGGGGTCGAGGTCGAAAGCGCAGACATCGAGCCGCTCGGGCATGTCGACGCGGCTGAACCAGGCGTGCAGCTCCAGCGCGTTGGACTGGGCGCACCAGCGGAGCCCGTCGAGGTCGTCGAC
>JALYYF010000177.1 GCA_030946725.1 Candidatus Dormiibacterota bacterium | reverse complement strand
TGGACGCGGACCTGGCACCCGGGCCGGAGCTCGTGGACGCGTACCTCCGGCTTGGACGGCCGGACGACGCCCGCCTGGCGGCCGAGCGCTACTATCCACTGGCTCTGGAGAAAGGGCAGCCATGGTCACTCGCCAGGGCGGCCCGCTGTCAGGGGCTGCTGGCAGACGAAGACGGGTTCGTCGATCGGTTCGAGGAGGCGCTGCGCCGGCACCGGCAGACCCCGGATACGTTCGAGCAGGCCCGCACAGAGCTCTTCTACGGTGAACGCCTGCGCAGAGCGCGGCGGCGCACCGCGTCGCGGGAACAGCTCCGATCCGCCTTTCGGGCGTTCGAGCAATTGGGCGCCGCGCCGTGGGCGGAGCGCGCCGCCGCCGAGTTGAATGCAACCGGTGAATCGGCGCGACGGCGCGACGTGAGCACGCTGGACCTGCTCACCCCCCAGGAGCTGCAGATCGCGCATGCCCTTGCCGAGGGCCGAACCACACGAGAGGCGGCCGCCAAGCTCTATCTCAGCCCGAAGACCGTCGAATACCACCTGCGCAACGTCTACAGCAAGCTCGAGATCCGCTCACGGGACGAGCTCCGCGAGGCGCTCCACAGGCTGGAGCGTTGAGGCCCGCGGTCCGAGCGCTGGCTCTGGTCCGCGAAAGCCCTCGCCGAATGCTCAGGGGTGGGGTGGGGGCATTGGACCGGTGTAGTCGGCGGTTGGCCGGATCAACCGGTTCTGTCTCGCTTGTTCGATGAGGTGGGCGGTCCAGCCCGCCATGCGGCTGCTCGTGAAGGTCAGGCTGAAACCGGAGCGGGGGATCCCGCACCGCTCGAGCACCAGCGCCGTCCAGAACTCGACGTTGGTGCGCAGCGCCCGGGACGGCTTCGACTCGGCGAGGGCGCTAAGTGCCTCCTGCTCGACGGCCCCGGCGAGCTCCACGCGTGGGCCGCCGATCTGATTCGCCACCTGCCTCAGCGCCATGGCCCTGGGGTCGTCGACGCGGTAGACACGGTGGCCGAACCCCATCAGCCGGCGCCCGGCGCCCAGCTCCCCCAAGATCCAGCGCCGCGCCTCTTCGCGTGAATGCACCGCGTCAAGCATGTCCAGGACCGGTCCCGGCGCTCCGCCGTGGAGAGGTCCGCTCAATGTCGCGATCGCGGTCACCAGGATGGCGCCGGCGTCGGCCGCGGTGGACGTGGCCACGCGGGCGGCGAACGTCGAAGCGTTCATCCCATGGTCGGCCGTGAGGATCAGGTAGGCCTCGAGCGCCCTGACCAGCGGCGGTTCCGGCCGGCTCCCCAGCACTCCCCACAGGTAGCGCTCGGCGTAGCCGGCGGATTCATCCCGGGACACCGGAGGACGCCGGTGAAGGACCATCTCGACCAGCTCCGGTGTGGCCGCCGCCAGCGCCCGGGCCTCAGCGGCCAGTTCCGAAAGGTCGCGGTTCTGCCAGGGACGCAGGCCGCGTGAGGCCGCGAGCACGGAAACGGCGCTCCGCAAGGACGCCATCGGCTCGCCGCCGAGGGCGGGCAGCACCGCCGCCACCTCCATGGCATCGAGCTTGCCGGACTGACGCAGCTCGTCCGCGAAGTCTCGGAGTTCGGCCGGAGCAGGCAGGCGGCCGTTGTGGAGGAGGAACCAGACCTCTTCGAAACTCCTGGTCTCGGCAAGCTCGACGGCGTCGTGCCCGGCGTACACCAGGCGGCCCTTCTGGCCGTCGACGAAGCTGATGCTGGTCTCGCCGATCGAGACGCCTTCCAGGCCGGCGCGAATTCCCATGGACACTCTTCGGATCTCCCTCGACCCCCGTCAGCCGGTGGTGGGGCGATCTCCCGCGCGGTGCTGTTGCGCAAAACGTTCTAGCGATTCCCCGATCTCGCGCTCGGCTGCCTCGCGGTCGTCCCAGTTCAGGGTCTCGGTCCGCTTGCCCGGCTCCAGCTGCTTGTAGATGTCGAAGAAGTGGTGGATCTCGAGCTTCATGAACTCCGGCACCTCGTGCAGGTCGCGCCACGGGATGCGCACGTCCCAGCTCGGCACGGCCAGGATCTTGGCGTCCGGGCCCTTTTCGTCGGTCATCCACAGGAGGCCGATCGGGCGGCACAACATGTGACAGCCCGGGAAGGTGGGTTCGTCGTGGAGGACCAGGATGTCGAGGGGGTCACCGTCCCCCGCCAGGGTTCCTGGGAGGAAGCCATAGTCGGCTGGATAGCGCGTGGCCGTGAACAGCTCGCGATCGAGCCAGATCTCACCGGTCTCGTGATTCATCTCGTACTTGTTGCGGCTGCCCTTCGGGACCTCGACGACGACCTCGACATTCATGGGGGTGCCTCTCTCCTGTGTGGTCGGCGCTGGACGCGCGTCTCGGCCGATACTGGCCGGCCGGTCGCCGCCAGCCCCGGCGGCTGCCGCCTCTTCGATCATAAGCGGCGCCCGGACGGCCAGATGCGCGCGGCGTATGCCCGGGTGGCGCGGCTCCGTATAGTCGGCGCGACATGGGCACGGTGATCGCCGTGGCGGTGACCACCTTCCTGGCCTCGGCCGTCGAGGCCATCGAGATGGTGGCGATCGTCGCCGGAGTCGGGGCTACGCGCGGCTGGCGGTCGGCGCTGGCCGGCGCCGCCGCCGGACTGGCCATCCTGATCGTCCTCGTCGCGGTGTTCGGCCTGGCCCTCACCGCCATCCCGATCGGGCTCCTGCGGCTGGTCGTGGGGGCCCTTCTGCTCGTCTTCGGACTCAACTGGTTGCGCAAGGGCCTCCGGCGAGTGGGGGCCTACGGCTTTCGCGGCCGCCCGCTGGGCGCGATGGCGGAGGCGGACGATGGCGTCGAACCCGGGAAGGTGGACTGGACCGGTTTCGTCCTCTCCTTCAAAGGAGTCCTCCTGGAGGGCCTGGAGGTGGCGTTCATCGTGGTGACCTTCGGCGTGACGGGTCACCAGCTTGGCGTGGCGGCGCTGGGTGGCATCGGTGCGGTCGTGGTGGTGGGCGCGCTCGGTGTCGTCATCCAGCCGGCGGTACGGCGAATTCCACGCAGCGTGCTGCAGCTGATCGTGGGTCTCCTGCTCACGACCTTTGGCACCTTCTGGGCGGTGGA
>JALYYF010000164.1 GCA_030946725.1 Candidatus Dormiibacterota bacterium | reverse complement strand
CGACCCCGGTCAGCCCTCCCGAGCCCAGGGCGAGGATGGCCTGGCGCGACTGGAAGCCGGCGCCGAGCGGGTCCTTGAAGGGGTCGAGGAAGACCTCCAGCCGCTGGGCTCGATAGGACTCGAAGACAGTGAACAGGGCGAACGCCGCCACCAGCAGCAGGACCATCAGCACCACGTAGCCGGCCCGGCCGCCGCCCGCGAAGAAGACGGCGCAGAAGATCGCGCACATCACCAGCGCCGTCCCCAGGTCTCGCTGCAGCATCAGGATCCCGAGTGCGGCCGCAAGCAGGATGGCGAAGGGTAGGAAGCCGTGCACGAAGCTCTTCAGCCGCTCCCCGCGCTTGTCGACCCAGCGGGCCATGAAGATGACGAACGTCAGCTTCGCCACCTCGGAGGGCTGGAAGCTCCCCAGCGGACCGAGGCTGAACCAGCGCCTGGCGCCGTTGACGCGGAGGCCGAGACCGGGAACCAGGACCATCACCATGAGGACCACGGTGACGGCCGCGGCAGCGGGCGCATACCGCCTCAAGGAGTGATAGTCGAGGTGGCGCAGGAACGCCATCAGGGCCAATCCGAGCGCGGCGAAGGCGACCTGGCGCACGAAGTAATAGAGAGGAAAGCGGTAGTCGAGGTAGGCGAGCGCCTGGCTCGAGCTGAGCACCATGACCAGCCCGGCTCCGGCCAGCAGCACGCTGACGAGTGCCAGCCAGCGGTCGGTCTCCAGCCTGTCCTCCCCTCCGGTGAAGCGGTCTGCCAGGCTGCCGACGCTCATGCCCGCACCCCACGGTTGGCCAGCACGGCGCTCTTGAAGCGGCGGCCGCGCTCCTCGTAGCTCCGGAACATGTCGAAGCTCTTGTAGCCGGGACTCAGCAGCACCACGCTTCCCGGCGCGGCCAGCTCCGCCGCCAGATCGACCGACTCCTCGAGCGAGCCGGCGCGGAGCACGGGGTGTCCGGTCAGCCTGGCCGCGAGCTGGTCTGCGCTGGCGCCGATCAGGACGACGCCACTGGTCCGCTCACGAACCGCCGCCAGCCACTCGTCGAGCTCGAAACCGCCTCCGTAGCCGCCGGCGATCAGCACCACCCGGTCGTCCGGGAACGCCTGCAGCCCGACCAGCGCCGCGTCCGGGTTGGTCGCCTTGGAGTCGTTGTACCAGCGCACGCCGCCCCACTCACCGACCAGCTCCAGCCGGTGCTCCACGCCGGCGAAGGTTCGCACTCCCGCCTCGATGGCCGAGTCGGAGAGCCCGACGATGCGGCCCACGGCCGCCGCGGCCAGCGCGTTCAGCTGGTTGTGGCGCCCCGGCAGGGGCATCGGCGGCACCGGCCGGTGCTGGTCGAACCAGGTCACCGGTGCCCGGGTCAGAGCCGCGAGGTCGCGGCAGATCGGGTCCAGCCCGTTCAGGACGGCGTGGTCGGTCGACTCCTGGAAGCGGAGGATCCGCGCCTTGGCCGCGACATAGGCATCCATGGAGCCGTGGCGGTCCAGGTGGTCGGGCGCCACGTTGAGGACGACCGAGATGCGCGGCCGGGGCTCCTCGCAGGACTCCAGCTGGAAGCTCGACAGCTCGAGGACGACCCAGTGCTCGGGGGTGACCTCCGACAGCCGGTCGAGGACGGTGTCTCCGATGTTGCCGCCGACGATCACCGGGCGCGGCCCCTGGGCCAGGACGCTGCCCAGCAGCGCGGTGGTCGTCGTCTTGCCGTTGGTGCCGGTCACGCCGACGATCGGAGCCGGGCAGAGCTTGAAGAAGAGGTCGATCTCGCTAGAGACCTCCATGCCTCGCCGGCGTGCCGCCTGCAGCAATGGAGAGTCCCAGGCCACGCCCGGGCTGGCGTAGACGGCGGCGCAGCCATCCAGCACCGACTGGTCGTAGCCGCCGAGCACCAGCTCCGTCCCGGCCGGCAGCTGGGAGAGGACCTCCGACAGTTCTTCGGGCGAACGAAGGTCGCAGACCCGCAGCCGGACGCCCTGTGCGGCCAGGAATCGAGCCACGGAGAGACTGCTGCGACCGGCTCCGACCAGCAGGGCAGGGCCGCCGTTCGACGGCGCGCCCG
>JALYYF010000152.1 GCA_030946725.1 Candidatus Dormiibacterota bacterium | reverse complement strand
CGGGTCGAGCCGTCGCCCTGTGGCGCCAGAGAGAAGGTGCGGACGCCCTTGAAGAGCGCCAGCGGCATCCCGCCCGACCACACCATCCGCCGGCCTGGCTCGAACTCGATGACCTTCACGGGGAAGGCTCGGCCGGGGTTGGCCTTCGAGACCACGGTGATCTCCTCTCCAGGCGCGATCCGACCTTCGACCTTCTCCACTCCGGAGTCCCATTGGGAATACCCCGGGGCGTCGGTCAGGATCGCCCAGATCGCCTCTGGTGCCGCCTGGATTGTCGAGTTCGCGTCATAGGCCTTCATGGGATCCGTCCTCCGTCGTCTTCTGTTCCTCTCCCCCAGTGCCCAAGCCTTGGTAGCAATTTCGTTACGGTAGCAGGTATGTTACCTTCCTATCCGATGAGGGGGGCGGCAGGAGCCGGCGGGGACCCCTTCGAGGCGCTGGGAGATCCCAACCGTCGAGCCATCCTGGAGCTGCTGGGCTCCGGCGGGCTGACGGTTCGAGAAATCGCCGAAGCGCTGCCCATCAGCAGACCCGCGGTGTCCCGCCACCTCCGCCTCCTGAAGGACGCCGGACTGGTGATCGACCAGCCTCGCGGTACGCGGCGGATCTATCAGCTCCATGACCAGGGCATCGAGGCTGTGCAGTCGTACCTCTTCGAGGTATGGGGAGACGTGGCAACGCGCTTCCGGCTGCTGGCCGAGAATACGAAGCCGCCAAAACCGTGATCGAACCACTGCGCATCTCCTTCGTGGTCGACTGCCCCGCCGCTCACGCCTTCTCGGTCTGGACGGCCAGGACCTCGAGCTGGTGGCCCGTGACACATACCGTGAGCGCCGAGCCCGGTCTGGAGGTGGTCTTCCAGCCGCTGCTCGGTGGACGGATCTTCGAGCGGACTCCGGCCGGCACCGAGGTGGAGTGGGGCGAGATCACCGCCTGGGAACCGCCCAGCCGGCTCGCCTATCTCTGGCACATTCGCGACGATAGGGCCGACGCGACGGAGGTCGAGATCAACTTCCTCGAGCAGGGCGACGCGACGACGCGCGTCGAGATCGAGCATCGCGGCTGGGAACGCCTCGGCTCCCGCGGCCCCGGCTGGCGTGAGGTCAACCTGGGCGGCTGGAACGGCGTGCTGCCGCGCTATCGCGCAGCCTGCTCCAGGGCCCGGCTGCGGCCGGAAGGCGGAGCGCTCTAGCAAGCTGGGCCGGTCGTGGCGCTGCGCGGTGCTGGACCTGCGGCGGCGGACGACAGATGATGGGATGAGGCATTCGTCGTGCGACATCCCTGGAGGCTGTTCTGGATCGCGCTCGGCTTGACGACCCTGCTGGCGCTCGCGGTCGGGATCGGGGTCAGCAGTCTCGGAGCCTGGACGCAGCCACCACCCCGGCTGAGCACGATCCCGTCAGAGGCCCTGGCCGGTGCCGGGATCACCCTGGCGGCGCCACAACAGCCGCCGTATTGCGAGACCGAGCGTGCGCTGGCCCAGCAGGGCTGGGTCTCGAGCAGCTTCGCCGGCTGTCCCATCCCGGAGAAGACGGCGTCCGCGTCGGCGGCCGCGCTACCCGGCGGTGAGGGGACCGTCGACGAGGCGGTGCTGGCGCAGGTCACGACAACCGCGAGCGGCGCCATCGGCCAGAACCGGCTGGCGTGGGTGGTGGTCGTCCACTCGAAGTACCTCATGCTGCCCGCGACCGGATGCGCCCCGCCCCGGCCGAACGGCCCAGCCTGCGCCGCGCGCGGATTGGGCGGCGTCTCGACGGAGGCGGTGGTCGTCGTCGACGGGTCGAGTGGCCAGGTGCTTGCCACGGTGCCGGTCCCCGCTCAGGGACGGTGACGGCCACGCACAGGATCCTCCGGCGGCCGAGGGAGCGACGGAGCCGGGGGCGGCGCGGGCCGGAGGGGCGCTTCCTCGGGGCGTGGAGGTGTGCTCATCCCGTTCAATCTAGGACAGGGGAACTGGGTTTGGCCTCGACCGGGTGCCCCGCTTGACCTTGTCCCAGGGGCAGGCCATACGGTCGTTGG
The DNA here is from genome assembly GCA_030946725.1 of Candidatus Dormiibacterota bacterium. Taxonomy (GTDB): domain Bacteria; phylum Chloroflexota; class Dormibacteria; order Dormibacterales; family Dormibacteraceae; genus Nephthysia. Next base: position 2,065 of record JALYYF010000152.1, on the reverse strand, counting down.
GCCGGGTGAGGAGCATCCGGCACGGAGGATGTGCAGGTGAGCGTTGAGGAGGGTTCCATCCCGACCATGCCGGCAGAGCTGTTGGATCCAGGAGCGATCCTGCCTGACGGCGCGGCCGCAATCAATGCGGAGCGCCCGGCGGGGATCGATCGGCTGCTGAGCATCGGCGCGTTCGCGCGCAGGTCTCGCCTCTCGATGAAAGCCCTGCGGCTGTACGAACGGCTCGGCCTGCTCGCGCCCATCCACGTCGACCAGGGCAGCGGTTACCGCTGGTACCGGAAGAGCCAGCTGCCGACCGCCCGGCTGGTGGGTCTGCTGCGGCGGCTCGACATGCCGCTGGCACAGGTGTCGGAGGTCATGGCGGCCTCAGGCCCGCAGCGGGCAGAGCTGGTGGCTTCGTACTGGGAGGCTGTCGAGCGGCGGATCGCCTCACAACGTGAGCTGGCGGCACACCTCCGGATCAGGCTGTCAGGCGAAGAAAGGAGTTTCGGAATGTTCGAGGTCCAGCAGCGAGACGTGCCGGCGCAGACTGTCCTCACCGACCAGCGGCACCTCCTGGTCGATGAGCTGCCGAACTGGATCGGCGTCACGATGGGCCGCCTTCTGCAGTCTGCGCAGGACTACGGCGGGGTGGCCGGTCCGCCGCTCGTCATCTATCACGGAGAGGTCAACCAGGACAGCGACGGCCCGGTGGAGGTGTGCGTGCCCGTCGGCGCAGCACCGCCGGACTCGACCGACTCTGCGATCCGCGTCGAGCCGGCACACAACGAGGCGTACGTGAGGGTGACGAAGGCGCAGGTCGAGTATCCACAGATCCTTTCCGCGTACGACGCGGTGGCGCAGTGGATCGGCTCCAACGGCAGGACGGTGGCCGGATCGCCGCGCGAGGTGTACTTCACCGACTGGAACGCGGCCGGCCCAGGCGACGAGGTCTGTGACGTGGCGTTCCCTATGCGCTGAACCAGGCTCCTCGTCTGGACGCCCTTGGCCCTCACCGCGAAATGGCTGAACTGCGGTGAGGGCCTTCGTCATCCTCGTTCGGCAGACTGCTGAAGATCGACGGCGGGTTTTGACAACTCTTAATTGTCGGAAGGCTGTCCCCATGTAACACGGCCATATGGTCCGGGCCGTGAGGGCCACACATACGGACAGGCCTGGCTACACACTCAGGCAGCTCAGGCTGGCCTGCGATAGGCCGAGCAGTCTCTTCGCCCGGGCTCGATCAGTTTGGGCTCGCGCCACCCGCCTCAAGTTCCTTCTCGTGACCCTTGCACTGACCGCGGTCGTGACAGTGGAGCTGGTCCGGCTGGGAGGTCGGGAGTACGGCAAGGACTACTACTTCGACGAGATGTGGCGAGCCGACCTGGTTCGAACGCCTGACTTCCTTCACAGGTACCTCGCCAACAACGCTCCTGCACCACCTGGCTGGTTCCTGGTCTTGCGCCTGGTCGGAATCGCGCTGCCCAACGGACCCAGGTCTCTGCGCCTCCAGGACGCCGCCCTCGACGTGCTGATGTTCTTGCTGCTCGCCGTGCTGCTCGACCGAATGCTGATGCGCTCGCAGGGGCGGCCCGTCACGCGGCTCGTGGCACCGGTGAGCGGTGCTCTGGTGGTGCTCTTCCCCGCCTACGCCAACCTGGCGCAATACCTGAACGACTACATGTTCCAGGGCGCCTGCACCATCGGCGTAGTGGTCCTGTGGCGCGTACACGACGAGTGGCGAACGGGACGGATCGCCCTGCTCGCAGCGATCGTACTGCTGCCCTTGGTCACGCTGTCAGGGCTGCTCCTGCTGCCGGTGATCGCCGCCGATCTGCTTCGGCGAGACTTCGCCTCGACCGGTGGACGCGTCCGCATGCGACGCCTGGCTGGCACGATCGGGGCCTTCCTGGGCTGCGGTGTCGTCGGCCTCAGCCTGTACGAATGGCTCTACCGACAGGTCGTCGACCACGAGATAAGGCGCTACTGGGCCGACGCCTCCCTCAGCGAGTCGTCGCTGGGCTCGGTGCTGCAGACGTCCTGGACCCGCCTGCTGCAGGCGTCCATCTCGGACGCGGTCAACGTG
>JALYYF010000148.1 GCA_030946725.1 Candidatus Dormiibacterota bacterium | reverse complement strand
CCTGGTTGGGCGAGCGCCGGCGTGTGGTCACGGCCTTCCTGGGCGGCTGCGGGCTGGCCTCGCTGGAGGCGATCGCACAGGCCCTCATGGGTGCGCTCCCCCGGCCCGACGGCAACCTCGGTCAGCCAAACCTTCTGGCCGGCCTCCTCGCCATGGCCCTGCCCCTTGCACTCGGACGCGCCCTGGGACAGCAGGACGAGGAGGAACCGGGCGCCTACACCCCCGCAGACTGGCGCTGGCTGGCGCTGGCCGCGCTGATGGCCGCGGGTCTGGCCGCCAGCACGTCGCGCAGCGGCTGGCTGGCGGCGCTCGCCGGGCTCACAGTGCTCGCGATCCGGCTGGCTTCGCCAAGGCTGCGGGTGTCTGCGCTGATCGGAGCGGTGCTCCTGATGGGTCTGGCGGCACTGCTTCTCGGCTTCAGTCCGCTGCGCCAGCTCAACCAGGACACGGGATCGGCGCGCGTCGGGGTCTGGCAGGATTCAGTTCGGATGGTCGCCGCGCGCCCGCTCTTCGGCTGGGGCGAGGACACGATGGGCCTCGTCTACGGGCGCTACCAGAGTCGTGACTGGGAACCGGGAGACAGCTTCGACCGCGCCCACCTGCTGCCACTCGACCTGGCCGCCGCGCAGGGCCTGTTCGGCCTTGCCGCCAACGCCTGGCTCTTCGTCACCTGGTGGACCGGCGTTTCCAGGCGGCGCCACCTGGCCGCCTTCGCCGGCGCCGCCGCGGCCTACCTGGCATGGGCGCTTCTGAACTTCGACTGGGTCCCGGTCACAGCCGCCTTCTGGCTGCTGGCGGGAAGCGCGTGGCCGGGCGGGGAGCCCCGGCCAAGGCGAGGCAGGTGGCGCCTGGCGGTTGCCGGCGCCGCCGTGGGGCTCGCGTTGGCCCTGGCCGCGACGGCCCTGGTGGCGGACCTGAGCTATTACCGCGGACAGCCGGCCACGGCCACGGCCGTCGACCCGCTGCAGCCGAAGTACCGGTCCGCCGCGGGCGGGCTGGAGAACCTCCGAGCCGCCGCTGCACTCAACGACCCACAGCCGGAGACCGAAGTCGCGCTGGGGGACGCCGAAGCGGCAGCCGCCCATCCGGATCGAGCCAGGGCCGCGTACGAGCGCGCGCTGCAGCTGTATCCCTACTACGGTGAGGCGCGGAGAAGGCTGGGGCTCAAGGGCTGAGCGGCCAGCCGGGACCCCCTCCCTACCCTCCCCGCAAGGGGGAGGGAGAAGTTAAAGTGGAGGCGTCACCGGGGAGGCCGGATTCACTCCGGTCGTCTGAGTTGTGACTTCCAGGCGACTCCCAAACGCCACTTTGGGGAAGGGGGCTGGGGGGGAAACCTGTCTTCCCCCGCACGTTTTATTCTTCGTCTTCGTCGTAGCGGTAGGTGACGGGCCCGCTCCGGTGGCCGCTGGGGGCGTTGGAGAGCTGCTTGAGGCTCAGGGAGACCCGGCGGCGGGCGGTGTCGATGCCGATCACCTTGACCTGGACCTCCTCGCCGACCTTGAGGACGTCCTCGGTCTTGTCGACGTGGTCCCAGCTCAGCTCGGAGATGTGCAACAGGCCCTCGATGCCCGGCATGACCTGGAGGAAGGCGCCGTACTTCTTGGTCTTGGTGACGGTCCCCGTGAGTATCGAGCCGACGGGCACCGTCTGGATCAGCCTCTCCCAGGGGTCCTGCTGAAGCTGGCGGAGGCTCAAGGAGATCCGGTTCTGGTCAGGATCGAGCTTGATGACCTTGACTTCGACCTGCTCGCCGAGCTGGAGGACGTCGGTGACCCTGCTGACCCGATCCCAGGAGAGCTCGGAGATGTGGATCAGGCCGTCCGCCCCCCCGATGTCGACGAACGCGCCGTAGCTGGTGAGTCCGGAGACAGCGCCGCTGACTATGTCGCCGACCTGGACACGGCTGAAGAGGTCCTCGCGCCGGCGGGCCCGGTCCTCGTCCTCGGCCGCCTTCTGGCTGACGATGAGCCGGTTGCGCTTTCGGTTGACCTCGAGGACCTTGACCGGAATGCGCTGGTTGACCAGCTGCTCGAGGTTGCCGGAGGCCGCCCTACCCACCTGGCTGCTGGGCAGGAACCCGCGCAGCCCGAGGAGGTTGACGATCAGGCCGCCCTTGTTCTGTTCGCGGACCTCGGCCTCCATGACCTCTCCGGTCTCCTGCTTCTCGGCCGCGACCAGCCAGGTGGTCTCCGCTCGAGCGCGCCGGAGGCTGAGGACGACGTTGCCCTCCTCGTTCTCCGGCTGGAGGACGTAGACCTTGATGTTGTCGCCGGGCGTGAGTTCCTGGTCGGGGTCGCCGCGGAAACCGAGCTCCTTGCCCGAGATGATTCCCTCGGCCTTGGCTCCGATGTCGACGAGCACCTCGTCGGCGTCAACCCGTACTACCACGCCGTCGACGATGTCGCCGTGCTTCGGTGTGCCGAATGCCTCCTCATCGGAGAGTAGGAAATCTTCCATGGTCATGGCCGCGGCCTCTTTTTCCTCGGTCATGACCGCGCTTGTGTCATCGGACAAGTGACGTGAGCCCCCTGCAGATTATTGGTGTGGTCTTGGTCGTCAGATTCCCCGGCGAGACTATCCATCCCGCGGGGCCCCATTCCGGGTGCCGCCGCCAAAACGAAGCCACATGATACCAAGGCGCGGAAGCATCGGCCCGAACTCATATCGAATTCGGCGCCGAGGGGGGCGCCGATTCGCGCCGATCCGGCCATGACCGGGAGCAGAAGAGCTGTCAGCCCACTCCCTGAGCCGCCGCGCCGGGTTGCGGCACCGCCAGGATCTGGTCCAGCTCCGCGGCGTCGATGGTCTCCTCGACCTTCAGGCGCTCCACGACTGTGTCCATCTTGGCGCGCTGCTCGGTAAGGATGCGCTTCGCGGTCTCGTACGCCTCCTTGATGAGGCTGCGAACCTCTTCGTCGATCAGCTGGGCGACCTCTTCGGAGAAGTTCCGCTGCTCGCCCAGGTCCCGGCCCAGGAAGACCAGCTCCTCCTTCTGACCCATCGCGACCGTGCCCAGCTTCTCGCTCATGCCCCACTGGGTGACCATCCGCCTCGCCATCTGGGTGGCACGCTGGATGTCGTTCTCGGCGCCGCTGGTGACGTCGCCGAAGACGATCTCCTCGGAGGCGCGGCCGCCCATGATGCCGGCGATCTGCTGCTTCAGCTCCTGCTTGCTGACGAGGTACTTGTCCTCCTCGGGCAGGCTGAGGGTCCAGCCGAGGGCCATG
>JALYYF010000110.1 GCA_030946725.1 Candidatus Dormiibacterota bacterium | reverse complement strand
CTGCTCGTCTGCGAGACCGTCAGCAACCCGCTCTGCCAGGTGCCCGACCTGGAGGCGATCGCGCGCCTGGGTCGCCAGAACGGTGCGGCGGTCCTGGTGGACAACACCTTCGCCTCACCGATGCTCTGCCGCCCGCTGGAGCTGGGCGTCACGGCGGTCGTGCACAGCGCGACCAAGTACATCGGCGGCCATTCCGACCTGATCGCGGGTGTGCTCGCCGGGCCACACGAGGTCATCGCCCGGGCGCGGGCGGTGATGACGCGGACCGGCGGCTCGCTCGGGCCCTTCGAGGCCTGGCTCGCGTTGCGAGGATTGAGGACGCTGCACCTGCGCATGGCCCGGCATTCGGAGAACGGCCTGCGCCTCGCCGAGTCCCTGCGCGAGTTCCCGGCCGTGGGGGCGGTCCACCATCCGCTGCTGGAGGGCTCGCCCGGCAGAGAGGTGGCGGCCCGCATTCTGCCGCGTGGTTCCGGCGGCATGTTCGCCTTCGATCTGCCGGGCGGCCGGCCCTCGGTCCAGGCGATGCTCACGCGGTTCGAGCTGGTGCGGTTCGCCGCCAGCCTCGCCGGCGTGGAGACGACCGTCTCCTACCCGGAGATCACCTCGCACCGGTCGCTGTCGCCCGACGAGCGCCTGGCCCGCGGCATAACGTCCGGCACCGTACGCGTCTCCACCGGGCTGGAGGACGTGGACGACCTGATCGAGGACTTCCGGCAGGCGCTTGCTGAGTGCTGAAGACGGAGGCTGGCGTGGGCCGCGGCCCCTGGGGCCTGCCCCCGGCACCGGGTTGAGGGTCTATACGGCCGTCCAGCTGCTGGAGGTGCTGCTGTTCGCCGGCATCGTGCTCTACGCGGTACTCGCCCACAGGCCAAGCCTGGCGATCCTGGGCGCGGGCCTGCTCCTCGGAAAGGCGGTCCTCAACGTGCTGGCCCCCGAGGGGGGCACGGTGCTGCGCCGCTCCGTGCTCGGGTATGGCCTGGGTGCCCTCTACGTGGCGGCGGGCGTGCTGCTGGTCAAGCTCGGGGCATGAGCCGGAACAGTTCGGACACCGAGACCGATTCCTACACTGAGATGATGCCCGCCGGCGGTCAGACCATCACGGAGCTCGTGGGCAACACCCCGCTGCTGCGCGTGCGGCTGTTCGAGGAGCGGTATCCCGACCTCGAGGTCTACGCGAAGGCGGAGTGGTTCAACCCGGGCGGCTCGGTCAAGGACCGGGCGGCACTGGCGATGATCGAGGACGGCGAGAAGCGCGGCGCTCTCACCCGGGACCGCATCATCATCGACTCCACGTCCGGCAACACGGGCATCGCATACGCGCTGATGGGGGCGGCCAAGGGCTACCGCGTGAAGTTGGTGATGCCCAGCAACGTCAGCGAGGAGCGCAAGCAGCTGGTCGTCGCCTACGGTGCCGAAGTCGTGTACTCGGACGGCATGGAGGGGTCCGACGGTGCCATCAGGCTGGTCCGGGAGATGATCGCGGCCGAGCCCGACTGCTATTTCTACCCCGATCAGTACAACAACCCGGCCAACCCGCTGGCGCACTACAACGGCACCGGCCGCGAGATCCTCAGGGAGACCGGCGGCCGAGTGACTCATTTCGTGGCCGGCCTGGGAACCACGGGAAGCTTCGTCGGCACGGCCCGGCGCCTGAAGGAGCACGACCCCAGGATCCAGGCCATCGCGGTGGAGCCGGAGGACGCCTTTCACGGGCTGGAAGGTCTCAAGCACCTCCCGAGCTCGATCGTCCCCGGGATCTGGGATCCGAGCCTGGCGGACGAGGTCTGGGGCGCCCCCACAGAGCTCTCCTACGCGCTGGCACGCCGCCTGGCACAGACGGAAGGAGTCCTGGTGGGACACTCCTGCGGCGCCGCCCTCTGGGCGATCGAGAAGCTGGCGGAGCAGATTGGACGCGGAGTGGTGGTGACGATCTTCCCGGACGGTGGAGACCGCTACCTCTCCACGGGTCTCTACCGGCGAGCGTGAGGATCACCCGCGAGGCCTTCGAGCAGGTCCGCGCGCACGCCTCCGACGGCTATCCATACGAGATCTGCGGGATGCTGATCGCCGTCCGCGGCTCCAGCGTGGTCACCCAGACGCGGCGGGTCAGGAACACCATGGTGGAGCGGGCGCGCGATCGCTACGAGATGGATCCGCTCGACCAGATACGGATCCAGCGCGAGTGCGACGACACCGGGCTCGAGATAGCCGGCTACTACCACAGCCACCCCGACCACCCCGCCCAGGCCTCCATCACCGACAGCCGTCGCTCGTGGGCCGGCCCCATCTACATGATCGTCAGCTGCGTCGCCGGTGAGGTCGTGGACGCGAACGCCTTCAAAGCCGAACAGGACGGTGGTCCCATGAACCCGGAGCTGCTCGAGGTAATCCAGTAGAGGAGCCGGCCGCCCGGTCCGCGGGCATCGCGGGGAAGGGCTGGCTCAACCGCAACGTCGTCGCCATCGGGCTCGCCGACTGCATGGCCGACTTCAACTACGAGATGGTGCTCGCGGTCCTGCCGCTCTTCCTCACCACGGCGCTGGGCGCGCCCGTCTACGCGGTGGGCCTGGTGGAGGGGGTTGCGGACGGGTCCTCGGCGATCGTCCGGGTTTGGAGCGGCTGGTACAGCGACCGGATCGGCTGGCGAAAGCGCCTGGCGATCGGCGGCTACGCGACCACGGTGGCCGGGCTGGGCACCGTGGGCCTGATCTCCATGTGGCCCCTGCTGGTGGTGGCGCGCGGCGTCGCCTGGCTGGGGAGGGGGCTCCGCCAGCCGATCCGGTCCTCGATGCTGGCCGGCTCTGTCGGCCGTGGCGACTTCGGCAAGGCCTTCGGGTTCCACGAAGGGATGGACACGCTAGGAGCTCTCCTCGGTCCGTCGGTGGCCTTCCTCCTGCTGGCGACCGGGCAGGGCTTTCGCACGGTGTTCTGGGTGGCAATCGTGCCCGGCCTTCTCGCCGTGGCCTTCTTCGCCTTGCTCACGCGGGATCCGCGTGGCGCCGATCGGCGGCCCGCGTCGCCTGGACTGGGCAGCCTGCCAGGCCCCTTCTGGCGTCTGCTGGTGCCGGTTGGCCTTTTCGGTGCGGGCAACTTCGCGCCCGCCTTCTTCACGCTGCGCGCCGCGGAGATGCTGCAGCCCGAGCTCACCAGGCCCGCGGCCCTTAGCGGGGCCGTCCTCTTCTACCTGGGGCAGCACGCGGCGGGCGCCGTCAGCTCCTTTCCGGGCGGCTGGCTGTCTGACCGCGTGGGACGGGCGCCGCTCCTGATCTTCGCCTACATGAGCTTCGCGGTGGCCTGCCTGGTGGCGGCGTTGGGCCACGGACCGTTGGCGGTGGCGCTTCTCGCGCTTCCTGTCGGGCTGCAGGCCACTCTGGTGGTGGCGATCGAGAGTGCACTCGCCGCCGCGCTCGTTCCGGAGCGGCTTGGGGGCACCGCCTTCGGCGTGCTCGCCGGAGTGAACGGGGTCGGCGACCTGATATCCAGCGTGGGCGCCGGCGCGCTCTGGACCTTCGCCGGCGCTCCAGCCGCGCTCGGCCTGGCCGCCATCATCGCGCTGGCCGCGGCCGCGTTACTGCTCGCCTGGTCGCCGCGGCTCAGTCGCGCGGCGACCGAGGCTTCCGGCTGAGAGAGACCCCCTCCCCACCCTCCCCGCAAGGGGGAGGGAGACAACGTTGCCTGTTTCCTCCGCGTCAATCCGGCATTGATTGGCGTTTTCGGCTGAAGAGGTATTCCGGAACCGCGGCGATCGGGGGGCGCTCCCAGTCGGCGATCTCCATCACCTCGAGAGAGAAGCGGTCGTTGTTGTAGTGGATCAGCTTCATCGACCGGTTGATCTCCTCCAGGAGGTGCATCCGGTGGCGGTCGCCCAGCCGTTTCAGGGCCACCTGCATGATCGCGAAGGCCATCTTTGAGAGGTCGAAGAGCTCCTGGTTACGGTGGATCCGAACTCCGAGGTCGGTCTGCGCGATCGAGTTCAACCCGAAGTTCTCGACCAGGTCGATAAGGTGGCCCGTCTCCACCCCGTAGCCGGTGAAGAAGGGCAGCCGCTCGAGCACCTCCCGGCGGCCCGCGTATTCACCGGAGAGCGGCTGCAGCAGGCCTGAGAGCTCCGGATAGAAGAGGTTGATCAGGGGACGGGCGACCAGCTCGGTGACCCGGCCGCCGCCGGCCGTCTCCAGCTCACGACCGAAGTTGAGCGGTCGCTTGTAGAAGCCCTTGACGTAGGAGATGCGAGAGTCGCTGAGGATGGGTCCCACCACTCCGTAGACGAACTGGGAGTGGATGTTGGAGATGTCGGTGTCGCACCAGACGACGATGTCCCCCTTCAGGACGTGGAGGCTCTTCCACAGCGCCTCGCCCTTGCCCTGGAAGCTCCCCAGGTCGCCCAGGATCTCGGAGTGCTGGACGACCGGCACGCCGGCCTCGCGCGCGACCTCCGCCGTGGCGTCGCTGGAGCCGCTGTCGATCACCACCACCTCGTCCAGGAGCGGGACCTCGTCCATCAGCTCTCCCTTCAGGGTGCTGAGGATCTTGCCGATGGTCGCCGACTCGTTGAGGGTGGGAAGGCCCAGGCTGATGGTCAGGCCCTGGCGGCGCTTCAGCTCGACCAGGCGGCGGACGTCCCGGAACTCGCGCGAGTGGAAGGTGTTCTCGGCGAACCACTTGTCGACCGTGGTCGAGACCTCGGTGGGGGGGACGGCGAAGGCCGGGCTGGGCACCTCGTCGCCAAGGATCGGCGTCGCCGCACGGGCGCTCTTGGCGAGGATCACGGTGCCCGGCAGCTGCCGGACGGTCTCCGCCAGCCGGGAGCTGAGCATGACCGGCGAGCGTGTGGCCTCCGCCCAGGCGCCGAGGACCACCACTCCGTGGCGCTGGCCCTCGGCGGTGATGGCCTGGTTGGGTCGGCTCGACTCCACCTCGATGACCCGGACCCGACGCCGGCCCAGCTCGCGCTGCAGCTCCTGGAACTGCCGTGCCTCCCGTTCTCGGCGGTCCAGCGAGTGGCGCGGGTCGTAGACGTGCATCGCGGTGAGCCCACCGCTGCCGCCGTTCGCGACGGCGGCGGCGGCCCTCACGGCCAGGCTGGCGCTGGGGCCGCCTCGAACTGGTACCAGCACGCCCTCGTTCGTCCTCAACGAACCTCCGCGGGGATCGGGCCTGATCAGCAGCAGGTCGGCCGGCGGGTTGGCCACCAGGTCGTCCAGGTTGCGGTCGCCCGGTCGCTCGCGGCCGAGCCCGGGCCACTCCAGCAGGATCAGGTCGCAGGCGTTCTCGAAGGCGGCGTCACGCACGCCCTGGGCGAGGCTGCCGGCCACCCGGACCTGGACCCCCAGATCCACGTCCATCCGGTTCTCCAGCTCTGTTATGCGCTGGAGCAGCGAGCGGTAGCGGCGCGCGACCGTCACGTTCTGGGCGATCGGCCGCCCGCTGGGGAGTTCGACCACGCCCAGCAGGATGCCGCTGCCGTGCTCCCCGCAGAGGATGGCGGTCGCCACCTCCAGGAGCCCGGCCGCGGCCCCGGCGCGGGTGATTGGTATGAGCAACCGAGGGTGGCTAGCTGCCAAGAACACCTCCGATCACACGCTCCGTCCGGTCAATGACGGACGGCCATGAATAGCGCCGGATCGCCCGCCTCCGCTGGCGCACGGCCCGCTGTGTGAGTGCGCGCTCGACCTGCGCCGCCACCTCGGTGGCGTCCGCTGCAACCGGGAAAGTGTAGAGGCCGGCGCCCCCGACCTCGCGAAAGACCGGCAGGTCGGCGCATACGACGGGCACCCGGGCCAGCGCCGCCTCGACGAGTGGAAGGCCGAAACCCTCGGCGTCGCTGGGAAGCAGCACGGCGTCGCTGACCCTGTAGAGCTGAGCCACGTCCTCGGCCGCGACGGGGTGGTGGCCGTCCGATCCGGCCTGCTCGAACAAAAACCGAACTACCTGGTCGAGACCCAGCCTGGCTCTCCGCTCCAGCAGCATCTCGGCGTAGGCCGTGTTGTCGCGGTTGTGCGGCCCCAGCGGCCCTGTGATGAGCACGCGAAGCCCGGGCATCCGCGGCTCCAGCTGAGCCGCCGTCTCCAGGGCCAGCTCCAGGCGCTTGCGAGGTGTCACCCTGACCGGCACCAGCAGCAGCGGGTCGGCATCCAGGGCGCCGGCCCTGTCCAGAAGATTCCTGGCTCGGGGGCCGAGGCCGGCAAAGTCAAGCGCATCCACGGCGTTGGGAACCACCGGCACCCGTGCGAGAGGGAGCTCGAAGAGGGCGGCCAGCTCGCGCTGCCGGAGATTCGAGATGGTTACGTACGTGACACGGCTCTGCGGGTGTCCCAGGAGCTCGTACGGCCAGCTCTGACGGCGATAGGCCGCGTACTGGTCGATGGTCCAGGCCACGTCATGGGTCCAGGCGAGCAGCGGCCGCTCCAGGTCGAGCAGAGCCGCAGCCAGGGGTAGGTTGAATGGCATGGTCAGCACGTTGTGCACGATCAGAAGGTCACGGTCGTCAAGGGCTGAGCCCAGGCGGTCGCGCAGCCTACACCTCAGCCCCTCGAACGTGCTCGACACGCTGGCCGGATCGCCGGCCGCCAGGGCCCGGGTGACCCGTTCCACCTCGGGATGGCGGGAGTCGAGCTCCGGGATCAGGTCCCCGTCGCCACGACCGGCCAGGACGCGGACATCGTGACCGGCGCGCCTCAGCTGGGCCGCCTGCGTGGCCATCGCCAGCTCGACCCCACCCGGCACGGGGGCGGCAGTGTAGTGCAGGACCGCCAGCCGCGGTCTCGGACGCGCGCTCAGGCCGGCAGCTCCAGCAGGGTGATTCCGGGAGGCACCCGGTCGACCTTGACCTGAACCCCTTCGCCGCACTCGATCGTGAAGTCGAGCTCGCCTTCGCCCACCCGCATGCCCTCAACCCTCAGCCTGCTGTAGAGCGGCGTCTCGACAGGGTCGATGCGGAGACGTCCGGAGGTGAGGTCGGCCTCGACCCCGGTCAGCGTCTGCAGGAAGTGGAAGAGCGAGCCGGCGCCCCATGCCTGCGGGCTGCAGCTGACCAGGTACTCCCCGGGGCCGGCGTGGAAGCGTCTGTCCCGGACAAAGCCGCAGAAGAGCTCGGGGATGCGGTGGTCGGGGAACCGGAGGCAGGCGTCGATGACCGAGCGCGCCACCAGCTCCGCCTCGTTTCGAAACCCGTAGCGGCGCATCCCCGCCGCGATGATCGAGTTGTCGTGCGGCCAGACTGAGCCGTTGTGGTAGCTCATGGGGTTGTAGCTGACCGCCCCGGTCGACAGAGTCCGTATGCCCCAGCCTGAGAACATGTCCGGCCCCACCAGCCGCCGGACGACGTCCTCCGCCCGCTGGCGCTCGATGATCCCTGACCACAGGCAGTGGCCGGGGTTGCTGCTCACCGAAGGCACCTGGCGCTTGTCCCGGTCCAGCGCCTGCGCGAAGTACTGCTCCTCGGGCATCCAGAAGAGCCGGTTGAACCGCTTGCGGAGAGCCTCCGCCTCCGCCTCCAGGCGGGAGGCGTTGGCGCGCAGGCCGGCTCGGTTGAAGATCCTGGCCAGGCCGGACTTGGCATGGTACACGTACCCTTGCACCTCGACCAGCGCCGCGGGCAGGGGGGCCGGGACGCCGTTCTCGTCGACCAGCGAGTCGTAAGAATCCTTCCAGCCCTGGTTCCGGACTCCGATGGGTCCGTGCTGCGTGTATTCGACGAGGCCGTCCCGGTCGAGATCGCCATAGTTGTCGATCCACTCCAGCGCCGCCATGACGTTGGGAAACAACTCGGTGAGCATGTCCAGGTCGCCCGTCCAGTCGAGCAGCTCCACGAGCAGGACCAGGAAGAGGGGAGTCGCGTCCACCGTGCCGTAGTAGGGCGTGTGGGGGACGATGCCGAGCCTGGCCAGCTCCCCGAAGCGGATCTCGTGGAAGATCTTGCCCGGTTCCTCTTCTCGTTCAGGGTCCACCCGCCGGCCCTGGTGCTCGGCGAGGTAGCGAAGGCTGCCTCGCGCCAGGTCCGGGTTGAGGGCGAGCGTCTGGAACGACGTGATCAGCGCGTCGCGCCCGAAGGGGACGGCGTACCAGGGCGTCCCGGCGGTCGGTATCAGGCCGGTCGGCCTCTCGTCGCAGAGCACCCGCAGGTCCTCCAGGTTGCGCCACAGCAGCTCGCCGTCCAGCGTCTCGTTGTCCGTGCAGAAACGGGTGCTGGAGCTGTTCCAGGCCTCGTACGTCCGTTCAAGCGCCTCCAGCTGGGCGTCGAAGTGGAAGTCGGGGTGCGGCTCGTCATCGCCGAGCACGGGCAGCATGTCGATCATGAGCACGAAGGTCTCCTGCGGGCCGAGACTCACGGGCATCACCGCGCGGCCCGATCCCAATCGCGGGATGGGGTTGAAGACGATCTCGGTACTGCGGTGGAGACCGTCCAGCCCGCGATAGCCGAAGGTCAAGCCGGTCTCGTCGCGGGCCGGCGGCTCCCTGACGCCTCCGGTAGGCAACGGATGGTAGCCACGGACCTCGAAGATGTCGAGGAAGTCGGCGTCGAAGCGAAGCTCCAGCTCGACGTGGACGGGGTGGCGGTTGCAGTTCTGGATCCCGATCCGCTCGTGCAGGCCGTCGTGGAGGAAGCGAGTGCGCCTCAGGCTCAGGCTCTGCCGCGCGATGGAGGAGCTCCCGTCCTCGGAGTCCAGAGCCGGGTTGACGAGCTGGTAGGTCGCCACGTAGGCGCGGTCGACGCTGTAGTTGAGGAGGATGGGCCGGCGCCCGTTGAGCCTGAGCTCGTAGAGGGAGAGGAAGCGGGTGTCCGAGCGGTAGAGGCCCATCCCCGCCTCGTTCCCGGCCGGGATGTCACCCGTCGGGTCGGAGACCAGGAAGACGTCGTTCTGCTTCAGAATCACGCGGTCCTCTAGCACGGCACAACGATTCTAGGGGCGCCTCGCCGTCAGCCTGAGCCCTTCGACGAGCGATATTCCGGCGCGGCGGCGCGGCGGCGGACAATGGGTCGGTGCCACGCCCGATCGTCGCTCTGGTGGGAAGGCCGAACACGGGCAAGTCGACTCTCTTCAACCGGCTGATCGGCCGCCGCAAGGCGATCGTCGACAGGGAGCCCGGCCTTACCCGCGATCGCCTCTATGGAGTGGCGGAGTGGAGGGGGAGGGAGCTGACGATCGTCGACACGGCCGGGCTCCAGCTGAGCGACGACAGCTCCTCGGCCGCCGCCATCGAAGCGCAGACCGGGGCCGCCATCGAGGAGGCCCAGGTCATCGTCTTCGTGCTCGACATCCGAAGCGGGCTGACCCCACTCGATCGCGACATAGCCGGCATGCTCCGGCGCTCCGGGCGGCCGGTCGTGGTCGCCGCCAACAAGGCGGACGACCCCAGGCAGGCTTATCTGCGACATGAGCTGCTGGAGCTGGGTTTCCCGGAGATGATCGTGTTGTCGGGGCAGCACGGGATCGGGGTGGACGACCTGCTCGACGCGGTGGAGGCGGAGCTGCCGCCGCCTGAGCCGGCGAAGGCCAGCGAGGAGGCGATCGCCCGGCTCGCAATCATGGGACGCCCCAACGTGGGCAAGTCCTCGCTCCTGAACCGGCTGCTGGGCGACGACCGCGCCGTGGTCAGCGAGGTGCCCGGCACGACGCGCGACCCCATCGACACCGAGCTGCTGTTCGACGGACTCCCCGTCGTTCTGGTGGACACGGCGGGAATCCGCCGCAAGGCGTCGGCGCGGGACCGGCTGGAGCAAGTGAGCCTGCTCAGGGGCATCAAGGCGATGGAGCGGTCCGATGTCGTGCTGCTCGTCCTCGACGGCTCCAGCGGGGTGCTGGCGCAGGACCAGCACGTGGCGAGCTACGCCCTGGAGGCGGGCCGGGGGCTGGTACTGGTCGTCAACAAGGTCGACCTGCTCGACCGCCCGGACCGCCGTACGGCCGTCTGGACCCGCCAGCTGCGCTCGGACTTCCGCTTCGTCTCCCACGCCCCGGTGGTGCCGATCTCCGCCCTTACCGGCGAGGGGCTGGAGCGCGTGCTGCCCGCCGCGCTCGAGGTGGTGGGCCAGCGGCGAGTCCGGGTGCCGACCAACGAGCTGAACCGAGTGCTCCGGGAGGCCTTTTTGCAGCGGCCGCCGCCCAGCAACTCCCGGGGCAGGAGGGTCAGCTTCAAATATGCGACCCAGGCGTCATCGGAGACGCCGACGTTCGTCGTCTTCGTCAACGACGAGAGCCTGCTGACCCAGGCCTACCGCCGCTACCTCCAGAACCGGCTGCGCGACCGCTTCGGCTTCTCGGGCAATCCCATCCGGGTGCTGGCACGGAGTTCGGCTGCGAGAGACTGACCAGCAACCGGTGCACCGGAAAGGGCGCGTTTACAAAGGTTTCAAATTGATCGCACGCGCGCCTGACAACGTGCTGGATGGTGTAATGCGTGGCATTCGTGATGAGCGGTAACCGCGTCCTGGTGGTCGACGACGAGGACCACATCCTGGAGCTGGCCCGGCTCTACCTCGCTCGCGAGGGCTATCAGATCGAGACGGTCAGCGACGGGGCGCTTGCCCTGGCCCGGTTCGCCCAGGTAAAGCCCGACCTGGTCGTGCTGGACATCATGCTGCCCAACGTCGACGGGTTGACGATCTGCCGCGAGATCCGAAAGCAGAGCCAGGTCCCGATCATCATGCTCACCGCCCGCGACGAGGTGACCGACAAGGTGGTGGGGCTAGAGCTGGGAGCGGACGACTACCTGACCAAGCCCTTCCACCCTCAGGAGCTGGTGGCGAGGGCGAAGGCGCTGGTGCGGCGGGCGCGCCTGGAGCCGGACCAACCGAAGCTGGTCAGGGCCGGCGGGCTGGAGGTCGACCTGGAGCGCCACGAGGTTCGGTGCGGGGAGAGCAAGGTTCAGCTCCGTCCCAAGGAGTTCGACCTGCTGGCGCTGCTGGCCAGGCACCCGGGCCGAGTCTTCCAGCGCAGCGAGCTGCTGGACCTGGTCTGGGGCTACGACTTCCCCGGCTACACGCGGACCGTCGACGTGCACGTGCAGCAGCTACGCGAGAAGCTGGCCGAGGGCGGGGTGAGCGATCCCAGCATCCAGACGGTGTGGGGTGTGGGGTATAAGTTGGAGATCGGGGAGACCTGAGATCCGGCGCTTGAACTTTCGGCGCCTGAACCTGCGGCTGCGGCTGCTCCTGGCCGTCCTCGGTATCGTGCTGGTCAGCCTCGCCTTGAGCGGAGTCCTGACCGGGCTCCTGCTGGTCCGGCTCGAGTTCGAGAACGCGAAGGAACAGCTGGCCCGAAGCGCGCTCGCCTACCGGCAACCCATCCAGCGCGCCGAATGCGCGACGCTGCTGCCCAACGGAACCTGCCTGAACGGCAAGAGGGTCGGGCCCCTGCAGTTCGACCAGAACCTGCGCCAGAGCCTGGGAGGTCTGAACACGAGAGGCGACCGGCTGATCCTCTTGACCAGAGTCACCAGGCTCAATCCGGTGCCTCGCGTGGTCTTCGACAGCGATGACTCGCTGTTTCTCGGCCAGACGGTGAACATCGGCGCCGGGAACACCACGGGCACGGTGATCACGGAGGAGACGCTGGGACTCCAGGGCGAGCCCTACGTGGCCGCGGCCACGCAGCTCACCGGGGTCAACAACGCCGGCTTCATCCTGGTGGCGCGTCCGCGTGCGCGGGTGGTGGCCAAGGCCACCGGCGACCTGATTCCGCTCGTCCTGCAGTCGGCGGGGGCGGCGCTGCTGCTGGCCGTCATGGTTTCGCCCCTGATCAGCCGGGCGCTGACCCGGCCACTTGGAGAGCTGCAGAGCGCGGCCGAGGACATAGCCGCGGGTAACTATTCGCGCCGGGTCCGGCTGCGAGGCAGCGACGAGATCGGGGTCGTGGGTCAGGCGTTCAACCGGATGGCCGACGCCGTGGAGCGCACGCGGACCCAGCAGCACGACTTCCTGGCCAACGTCTCGCACGAACTGAAGACCCCGCTCACCAGCCTGATCGGCTTCAGCCAGGCGCTTATGGACGGCAGCCTGCGAGACGAGAAGGAGCGGGAGAGGGCGGCGAGCATCCTCCACGAGGAGGCCGAGCGCGTTCTCCGGATGTCGCAGGAGCTCCTGGACCTGGCAAGGGTGGAGTCGGGACAGCTGGCGCTGGACACCAGGCCGGTCGACCTCGGGGCTCAGCTGGAGCAGGAGATCGAGCTGGTCCGCCCACGGGCGGACGCCAGGGGTCTGGTGCTGGACCTGCAGCTGCCGCCAGGGCTGCCTCCGGTTCAGGCCGACCCCGAGCGGCTCCAGCAGATCCTGGAGAACCTGCTGGACAACGCGGTCAAGTACGCCCCCGACGGGTCGGAGGTCGCGATCTGGGCGCTGGCACGGGACGGCCAGGTGGCGACCATGGTCCGCAACCAGGTCGGCTCGCACCGGCCCGACCCCGAGCGAATGTTCGAACGCTTCTACCGGGCCGACCCCTCCAGGTCGTCGGCCGGGGGAGGGGCGGGACTCGGCCTGGCGATCAGCCGCGAGCTGGCGACCGCACAGGAAGGGGGCCTGGCGGCCTCCCTGCAAGGCGGCACCTTGGTGGTGAGGCTCGACCTCCCCTCGGCCGCCGACCCAGCACCCGAGCCTGGACAAGTGTCCCTCCCGCTTGCGGGGAGGGTGGGGAGGGGGTCCATTCAAAAAGGATCTGCCTTTACTAAACCCCCTCCAGGACCCGGCAGGGGGAGGGATATCTAGCGCCCAGCGACCGTGATCAGCCACTCCAGAGCCCCCCGCAGGTAGGGCCGCTGGAGGACCAGGACGGTCGCGCGCAGAGCCGTCTCGGACGGGTCTGCCGACCACCATCGCCACTTCCTGAGCTCGGGCTTGAACCAGTAGATCCAGGCGCGCAGGGACCAGCGGTCGATCACGCAATCGCGCACCTCGGCGTCGTCCACGCAGGCCGCCAGGAACCACGCGGGCAGCACGCGCTTCCACTCCGCGAGATCGGGCCACTCTCCCTGCGATCGCTCGAGCACGATCTCGAGGACCTCTCGAACCCTCCCGAGCGCACGTTCGCCGCCGGCCGGACACTGCGCTTCGAAGGTGTCCGAGTCTCCGGGCGGCGGCCCGGAGCCGGCGCCCTCCCGAAGCCGGGCCAGCTCTCCCGCGGGTGTCAGCGGTAGTCGGCCAGGGGCGTGCTGACGGGCGACTCAGGCATCCGGCGGGACTACGAGGCTGGCCGGGTTCTCGACCAGCTTCTTGACCTCCGCCATGAACTGCGCGGCCGTGGCGCCGTAGAAGACCCGGTGGTCGACCGACAGGGTCATGCGCATCACCTTGCCCGGGACCAGCCGGCCGTCCTCGACCACGGGCACGTCCTTGATCGCCCCGACCGCGAGGATGGCGGACTCGGGCGGGTTGATGATCGCCGAGAACTCGTCGACGCCGTACATGCCGAGGTTGGAGATGCTGAAGGTGCCGCCCTCGAGGTCGCCCGCGGAAGGCTTGCCCGAGCGGGCTCGCTCGATCACCTGCCTCGACTCGATCGAGATCTGGACCAGGTCCTTCTGGTCGACGTCGTGCACGACCGGCACCAGCAGGCCAAGCCCCTGCGCCGGCGGCACGGCGAGGCCGACGTTCACCGAACGCTTGCGTTCGAAGTGCCCGTCCACCCAGGAGGCGTTGACCTCCGGAAAGCGGGTCAGGGCGATGGCGCAGGCCCGGGTCAGCATGTCCGTCATCGTGACCCGGTCCGCGTTGGCAACCATCTCCTTCAGCTGCTGGCGCATGCGTACGGCCTCGTCGACGCGGGCCTCGACAGTGACGTAGAAGTGGGGGACCGTGGTCTTGGAGACGGTCATGCGGCGCGCGATCGTCGCCTGCATCCGGTTCGGCTCCTCGACCTCGACCTCCTGGGCCGCCCGGCGCCGCGGCCGTGGGGCCGGAGCCTCCGCGGTCCGCCCTCCGCCTGATTTCTCGGCGGCGGCCAGCACGTCCTCCTTGACGATCCGGCCCTCGGGGCCCGAACCCGTCAGCGTGGAGAGGTCGACCCCGGTCTCCCGGGCGAGCCGGCGCGCCAGCGGCGAGGCCTTGACGCCGTTGGCCTGCCCCTGGCGCTCGCCGCCCGAGGCGGCCGGGCGCTCCTGGCCCTCCGCCTCTTCGGCCTCCGCCACCTGAGTTGGGGCCTCGGCTTCCGCTTCCCGCTCGGCCGGCGGCTCCTCGGGCGGCTCCTCCTCTGCGCTCGCGGCCGGCTCTTCGGCAGGCCGTTCAGCCTGTCCCGGGCCAGGCTCGCGGGCGATTTCCCTGCCACCGCCCTCGTCCTGCTGGCCATCCTCGCCGGCCTTGGCTCCGGCTTCCTCCGCCTGAGGAGCGGACTCCTTCGCGGCGGGCGCCTCGCCTCCGATGGTCGCTATCTGCTGGCCGACGGGAACAGGGCTGCCCTTGTCGACCACTATGTGGAGGACCCCGTCCGACTCGGCCTCGATCTCGAAGCTGGCCTTGTCCGACTCGATCTCCGCGAGGACGTCACCCTTGCTGACCTGGTCGCCGTCCTGCTTCTTCCACTCGAGGACCGTGCCCTCCTCCATGGTGTCGGAGAGCTTGGGCATGTTTACGTCGGACATCTATGCCCTCCTCGAATCTCGCAAGCGGACCACTAGACCGCCGCGGCCGCCTTCTTCTTGCCGACCACTTCCAGGGAACGCCGGATGATGTCGTCCACCGAAGGGATGGCCGCGCGCTCCAGGTCCTTCGCATAGGGCATGGGCACCTCGGCGCCGCCCATCCGGGCGACGGGTGAGTCGAGGTAGTCGAAACAGCGCTCCTGGAGCCCGGCCGCGATCTCGGCTCCCACTCCGTAGGTGGGCCAGCCCTCCTCGACGATGAGGCAGCGACCGCTGCGCCGCACCGACTCGGTCAACGTCTTCCAGTCCAGCGGCCGGATCGAACGCAGGTCGATCCACTCGACGTCCACGTCCTCCTCCTCCAGCCGCTGCGCCGCGATTCCTGCGAGGACGGCCTGGCGGGAGACGCCGATGACGGTCAGGTCGCCTCCGGAGCGCCGGACGGCAGCCTCGCCGATCGGCGTGGTGTACTCGCCCTCCGGCACCTCGCCGCGGAGGTTATAGAGGCTCATGCTCTCCAGGAACATCACCGGGTTGTCGGTCCTGATCGCCGACTTCAGGAGGCCCTTGGCGTCCTCCGGGGTCGTCGGTGCGACCACCAGGAGCCCGGGAATGAACCCGTAGAGGACCTCCAGGCTGTGCGAGTGCTGCGAAGAGAGCTGGTGGCCGGCTCCGCCCGGCAGCCGGACGACCAGCGGCACCGAGACCTCGCCTCCGAACATGTACCTGATCTTGGCGGCGTTCTGGACGATCTGGTCGTAGGCCAGGAGCGAGAAGTTGATGGTCATCATCTCGACCACCGGCCGCAGGCCGGACATGGCGGCGCCGATGGCGCATCCGACGATCACCTCCTCGGCGATCGGGGCGTCGACCACCCGCATCGAGCCGAAGCGGTCGAGAAGGCCCTCGGTCACCCGGTAGGCGCCGCCGAAGACGCCGATGTCCTCGCCGATAAGAAAGATCTTGTCGTCGCGTTCCATCTCTTCGAAGAGCGCCTCACGGAGGGCGACGCGGTAGAGCTTCTCAGGCATTTGTGGTCTCCCATTCGCCGGCGTAGAGGTAGTGATACAGCTCCTCCGGCTTGGGGTTGGGGCTTTCGTCGGAGAACTTGACGATCTCCTCGATTTCCTTCTCGACGGCGGCCCGCACCTTCTTAAGGTCGTCCGAGGAGGCGATATTTGCGTCCTCGAGCTGCGTCTCGAAGCGAAGTACCGGGTCCTCGTGGCGCCAGTGCTCCTTCTCCTCGTCGGAGCGGTACTTGTCGGGGTCCACGACCGAGTGGCCCTTGGTCCGGTAGTTGACGGCCTCTATGAAGCGCGGCTGGGAATCCGCACGCGTCTTCTCGACGACCTCGGCCGTCCGTTGCAGGACCTCCAGCAGGTCGTTGCCGTCGATCCGGATCGACTCCATGTCGTAGGCGCAGGCCTTCTTGTAGATCTCCTTGACGGCCGACGCGCGTTCGACCGCGGTCCCCATCCCGTACTGGTTGTTGATGCAGTACCAGACCACGGGCAGCTCGAACACCTTGGAGAAGTTGAGCGACTCGTGGAATGACCCGATGTTGGTGGCGCCGTCGCCGAACATGCAGAACACGATGTCGCTGGCCTTCTGGTACTTGATCGCGAAGCCGGCGCCGACCGCCAGCGGCAGGTGGCCGCCGACGATGCCGTAGCCGCCCATGAAGCGGTGCTTCATGTCGAAGATGTGCATGGAGCCGCCGCGGCCGTGTGCGACGCCGCCTTCTCGCCCGAAGAGCTCGGCCATCACGGCCTTGGGATCGACGCCGCGAGCGATGGCGTGGCCGTGCTCCCGGTAGCTGGTGTATATGTAGTCCCCCGCCTTCAGCGGAAGGATGCCGCCGACGACGGTTGCCTCCTCGCCCAGGTTCAGGTGACAGTAGCCGCCGATCTTGGCCTTGGTGTACTCGGTCTGAGCCCGCTCCTCGAAACGCCGGATCAGGAACATCAGCCGGTAGAGCCGCAGGAGCTCGTCCCGGTTCTGCTTCTTCATCTGGAGCCGGCTCACGTCCAGCTCCTCCGCCGGTGGTTCGGGCTCAGGCAGGCCTGTCGCCAGAGGCTTTTCCTCCACTGAACGTGCCACAGAGCTCTCCTTGGATGCTTGAGGCGCGGCCTCGGCCGCCGGGACGGCGGCCTGCCGCTTCCGGTTCTGCATGTGTATGGCCCGACCGTCTGCCGCCAGCGCCGCTTCCAGCAGCGATTCGGCGAGGGTGGGGTGGGCGTGCATGGTGAGATCCAGGTCGTGCAGCTTCAGACGCTGCTGGACGGCCAGCGTGGCCTCGGCGATCACGTCCGTGACGCGGGGCCCGACCATGTGCACGCCGAGGATGGTGTCGTCGCGGGCGTCGGCCACCACCTTGATCGCTCCCTCGGTCTGACCGAGGGTCATCGCGCGGCCTGACGCGGCGAAGGGGAAGCGGCCCACCTTGACCTCGAGGCCGCGCTCCTTGGCCTCCTTCTCGCCGAGGCCCACGTGCGCGATCTCGGGGTCGGTGTAGATGCAGTTGGGGGCGGCGTGGTAGTCGGCCGCCCGGTCGCCATCGCCGCAGATGTTCTCTACGGCGCAAACACCCTCGTAGGAAGCGACGTGGGCCAGCATGATGCCGCCGATCACGTCTCCGATCGCCCAGACGCCCTTGACGCCGGTGCGCATGTGGTCGTCGACCATGACGCGGCCCTTCTCGGTCTCGACGCCGACCTCTTCCAGGCCGAGGCCGTCCGTGTAGGGCACCCGCCCGGTGGCCCTGAGCACCACCGGGGCGCGGACCTGCTGCTGCTCGCCGCCGGCCGAGAATGTGACGGTCAGGCCGTCCTTGACCTTCTCGACCGACTCGACCTTCGCCTGCGTGTGGATCGTGCCGCCCAGGCCCTGGAAATGCTTGCGGTAGAGACCCACGAGCTCCGACTCGACCATGGGCAGGATCTGAGGGAGCATCTCCAGCACGGTCACCTTCGTGCCGAGTGCCGCGTAGAGGGCCCCCCACTCCATTCCGACGACGCCGCCGCCGATCACGGCAATCGCCTCCGGCACCTCCCGGAGCTCCAGGATGCCGTCGGAGTCGATCGTGTGCTCGGCTCCGGGGATCGGGATCCTGCTGGCGCGGGACCCGGTTGCGATGAGCACGTCGCCCGCTCGGTAGGACTGCCCGTCCACGGCGAACCTGTCGGGCTTCTCCAGCCGAGCGGGCCCCTTGAGGACCTGGACGCCGTTGGCCTTCAGCAGCGTCTCGACGCCCTTCACCAGCTGGTCTACCACCTCGACCCGCCGCTTCTGTGCGGCCTTCAGGTCGAAGCGCACGTTCTCGGCGATGACACCGAAGCGCGCGCCCTCCCGGGCCACCAGGGAATAGAGCTCGGAGGACTGGAGCAGCGCCTTGGTCGGGATGCAGCCCTTGACCAGGCAGGTGCCGCCCAGGCGCTCTTTTTCGGCAATGGCGACTCTGCCACCCAGTTGCGCGGCTCGAATGGCGGCGACATAGCCGCCCGGACCGCCACCGATCACGGCTACGTCAAAGCTGTCGGGCACAGTTATTCCTCAGGTCTATGGGATTATCAATTCAGATTATCGCTGGTTGCTTCCGCCGGCCCGCGCCCGCGCGGCCTGGAGCCGTACGCCATCGGGAAGGTACCGATTGGTGATGGGCATGCGGCGGTCTCGACCGAAGGCCCGAGGCGTGGTCTTGATGCCGGGCGCTCCCTGCCTGCGCTTGTACTCGCTCGCGTCGACCAGGCCGATCACCCTGCGGACCGTGGCCGGATCGTGGTTGGCCGCCACCAGCTCTTCGAAGCTGTGGTCGTCCTCCACGTATCCCTGCAGGATGGGGTCGAGCTCGTCATAGGGCGGCAGGCTGTCCGAGTCACGCTGCCCCTCGCGCAGCTCCGCCGAGGGCGGCTTTTCGAGAACGCGGTTGGGGATCACTCCCCCGTTCAGCGAGTTGCGGTGGCGGGCGAGCTCGTAGACCATCGTCTTGGGAATGTCCTTGAGGACGGCGAAGCCACCAGCCATGTCCCCGTACAGAGTGCAGTAGCCGGTCGCCAGCTCGGACTTGTTGCCGGTCGTGAGCACCATCCAGCCGAACTTGTTGCTGAGGGCCATCAGGATGTTGCCGCGGATGCGGGCCTGAAGGTTCTCCTCGGCCAGCCCGGGTGACGTCCCGGCGAAAGCCTCGGAGAGGACCGCTTCGTAGGCCTCGCGGACACCCTCGATGGGGATCACCAGCGTCCGGATCCCGAGTGCCTCGGCCACCAGCTCGGCGTCCTCGAGGCTCTCCCTGGAGGTGTAGCGAGAGGGCATCAGCACTCCGACCACGTTCTCCCTGCCCAGTGCGTCCACCGCGACGGCGGCCGTCAGCGCGGAATCGATGCCGCCGGAAAGGCCGAGCACGACGCGCTCGAATATGCCCGACTTGCGGACGTAGTCGCCCGTGCCGCAGAGCAGCGCCGCATAGACCTCCGCCGGGCCCTCGAGAGGCGGGGTGACCGGATTCTGCCGTGGATCCGTGATTCGAGTCGCCGAGGGACGGTCCGTGACCACGATCTCTGAGACCTCAAGATCGAAGTGCAGGGGGTTGGCGGCCTCCTTCCGGAGCCGGGTGTCGTGCAGCCGCTCGCTGAACACCGATCCGATGTCCAGGTCAGCGACCAGGAGCTCCTCCTTGAAGGAGGCGGCGTGGGCGAGGAGATCGCCCTCCGGCCCGAAGACGGCGCTGTTGCCGTCGAAGACGAGCTCGTCCTGACCGCCCACCAGGTTGACCCAGCCCACGAAGGCTCGCGAGTCCATGGCCCGGGTGGCGATCATCGTCTCACGTGAGGCGCGCTTCTCGCGGTGGTACGGCGAACCGTTGATGTTGAGCAGGACTTCGGCGCCGTGGGCAGCCTGGACCGAGATGGGGCCGGCCGGGTACCAGGCGTCCTCGCAGATCGAGACGCCCACTCGCACGCCCCCGATCACGAATATCGGAGAGCGCCGCCCGCGCTGGAAGTAGCGCTCCTCGTCGAAGACGCCGTAGTTGGGCAGGTAGACCTTGTGATAGACCCCGCGCAGCTCGCCATCGAACGCGACGAAGGCGGCGTTGTAGATGTCGGTGTCCAGGTCCACGAATCCGCCGACGACGGCGATGCCGCGGCTCGCCTCCACGACGCGGTCGCGGTGGCGTAGGTTGTCGCGGATGAAGGACGGCTTCAAGAGCAGGTCCTCCGGCGGATAGCCGGGAAGCGCGAGCTCCGGGAAGGCCACGATGTCACTGCCCTCTTCGCGAGCGCGGCCGATCCACTCGATGATCCTGGCGGCGTTGCCTTCGAGGTCACCTACCGTGGTGTCGATCTGTGCGAGGGCCAGCCTCAGAGGCCGGGCCAGGTCGGTCTCCACGCCCCAATTGTCCTCCCTTCCTCGATCGCGATAATGAGGGCCGATGCGCGTCACGATCCTGCCGGACAGAGAGGTTCGCGAGTTGGAGGCCCCCACGGTGGGTGACCTCCTGAAGAGCCTTGGCCTGCACCGCGATGCCCACCTGGTCGTTCGCGGGCAGGACATCCTGACCTCAGACGTGCGGCTCACCGAGGCCGACCAGGTGGAGATCTGGCCTGTGATCAGCGGAGGGGTCGACCGGTTGGCCGGCTCACAAGACTAGATGCGCTGCCACAGCTGCCAGGCGCCCGCCAACGTCGAGATCCGGCGCAGCCGCACCGCCTACTGCGCCCGCTGCTACCCGGAGTGGTTTCGGGGGCAGGTCCAGGACCGGATCGCCCACGAGCGCATGTTCAGGCGCGACGACCGGCTGCTGGTCGCCGTCTCCGGCGGCAAGGACTCCCTGGCCCTCTGGCACGCGCTGACGCGGCTCGGCTATCGAGCCGACGGGATGTACATCAGGCTCGGGATAGCGGACTACTCGCGGCGCTCGCAGGCCAAGTCAGAGGCCTTCGCGGCGGCCCACGGCCTCACGCTGCACCAGGTCGACCTCGAAGAGGCGCAGGGCTTCTCGGTGCCGGACCTGCTGGAGGTGCGCAGCGGCAAGCCGTGCGCGGCCTGCGGGACCGTGAAGCGCTACCACTTCAACAAGCTGGCGGCCGACCTCGGCTACCACGTGGTGGCGACCGGTCACAACCTGGACGACGAGGCGGCGACGCTCTTCGGGAACGTGATGCACTGGAACATCGACTATCTGGGCCGGCAGGGGCCGGTCCTGGAGAGCACGCATCCGAAGCTGGTGCGAAAGGTGAAGCCTCTGTACCGCCTCAGCGAGCGGGAGACCGCCGCCTACGCCATCGTGGAGCGGATCGACTACATCCTCGAGGAGTGCCCGATGGCGAAGGGCGCCAAGTCGCTGGCCTACAAGGACATGCTGAACTCGCTGGAGGAGCAGCAGCCGGGCGCCAAGTATGGATTCCTGGTCGGCTTCCTGAAGCAGGGCCGTGCCGCCGTGCCGAGCGGGGCCTTCGACCAGGCGAAGGACCTGAACGAGTGCGTCCGCTGCGGCCAGCCGACCACGGGCCAGCTCTGCGCCTACTGCCGGATGGCCGAGCGCGGCCGCAAGAAGGCCGCGGCCAAGGCCAGCAAGTACAGCCCGTGAAGCGAGTCGCCGCCCTGTACGACGTGCACGGCAACCTCCCCGCGCTGGAAGCGGTGCTGGGCGAGGCGGAGGCGGACGGCGTGGACCTGCTGGTGTTCGGCGGCGATGTGGCCTGGGGTCCCCTGCCGCGGGAGACCCTGGAGATGCTGATGCGGCTGGACCGCCCGGCGCGCTTCGTGATGGGCAACGCCGACAGCCAGCTGGTGCGGATCTGGGACGAGCAGGCGCTGGGCGAACAGCCCCTCGGCGAGTCAGAGGAGTGGATCTGGCTGCAGCTGGACCGGGAGCACCGCGACTTTCTGGCCGGTTTCGAGCCGCTGCTCCGGGCCGAGGTCGACGGGTTGGGCGAGGTTCTCTTCCGCCACGGCTCGCCACGCTCAGAGAATGAGATCGTGACTGCCGGTACCCCGCCCCACCTGCTGGACGAGATGCTGCGGGAAGCGGAGTCGGACCTGGCCGTGATCGGTCACACCCATATGCAGTTCGACCGCTCGGGCACCGCGGGCCGGATCGTCAACGCCGGCAGCGTGGGCATGCCCTACGGCGAGCCGGGCGCCCACTGGGCGATGCTGGGTCCGGA
>JALYYF010000081.1 GCA_030946725.1 Candidatus Dormiibacterota bacterium | reverse complement strand
GGCTTCTGGGCTGCCGCTGCGCTGGTCTCGCTGGCCTCGGCGGCGGTCGGCGTGGTGGTGGCAGGCAGCGTCCGGCTGCTGGGCGCCCCCGGGTTTGCGCTGGCCGCGCTGGTGGCCGTGCTGGTCGGCCTGGTGTCGTCGGGCGGCCCGGTGGGCAGCCGGCTGCTGCCCGAGTTCTATCGCTTGCTGGCACCCTGGATGCCGGCGGGGGAGCTCTACGGCTCGATGCGCGGAGTCCTGTACTTCGACGGGGCCGGTGTCGGCCGCCCGGTGGTCGTCCTCGGCGGCTGGCTGCTGGGCGGGCTCCTCCTCCTCTTGCTGGGCGAGCTGCTGGCGCGGCGGCGTTCGGCCTCTCCGGCCGCGCTGCCGGCCAAGTAACCTGGGCTCGATGCCGCGCACCGGAAGGCGGCCAGGAGCGGGCGGCACGCGCGAGAAGATCGTGGCCGCCGCCCGCTCCCATTTCGCCGAGGCGGGATATGAAGGCGCGACCATCCGCGCGATCGCCGGCGGGGCCGGCGTGGACCCGGCGCTGGTCCTCCACTACTTCGGGTCGAAGGAGGGCGTCTTCCTGGCAGCCGTCGAGTTCCCGATCGACCCTGCCGCCGTGATCCCCCCGCTGCTGGCGCCCGGTCTCGACGGCCTGGGTGCCCGGCTGGTCGGGTTCTTTCTGGAGACTTGGGACTCCCCCTCGGGCAGCCCGCTGCTGGGCCTGATCCGATCGGTGGTCAGCAGCGAGCGGGCCGCGGAGGTCCTGCGCGACTTCGTGACTCGAGAGGTGCTGGGTCGGCTAGCCGAGGCGCTGGAGCTCGACCGCCCTCAGCTGCGGGCGAGCCTCGCGGCCAGCCAGCTGGTCGGCCTCGCGATGCTGCGCTACGTGGTCAAGCTGGAACCGCTGGCGTCGGCCCCCCCAGAGGAGGTGGCCGTCTGGTTGGGACCGACCCTCCAGCGCTATCTCACCGATCCCAGCGCGACCGCCCCACCCGACTGACCATGGTTCTCCTCCCCCCGCCGCACGGGGGGCTGGGTGGGGGGCCGTGTCGAAGAGATGAGACAGGGACGGACCCGCTCAGAGATTGCCTCCGACTTTGACCGTCGCCGGGGACTCTGCGAGAATGCCGCCCCGGACGGCGCAGCAGGGGTGCTGCTCGGGGGTAGCGGGCCGCTGGTCTGGCCCAGGTTGGAGGACATCCAATGATGGTTGGCAGGCGCCGGCCCCGGCTGTGCCGGATCCTTGTCGTGGCCGGGCTGCTGGCGTTCGGCACTCCGGCGCTGTCGGCTTCGGCCGCTGGGCCGCCGGCGAAGAGTTTCGCCGGACCGCCACCCGGCCATCCGATCGAACACCTGCCTGGAACGTCAGGGCGGCCGAACGGCTACATACCCTGCGACCTCTACAACGCCTACCACCTCAACGGCACCGGGCTCGACGGCACCGGAGTCACCATCGCGATCATCGACTGGTACCTGCAGCCGTCGATAAGGAGTGACCTGCAGGCCTTCGACCAGGCGTTCGGACTGGCCGCCCCGCCCTCCTTCGACATCGTCTTTCCCTTCGGGCGGCCCACTCAGATCGACACCAGCGACGAGACGGCCCTGGACGTCGAATGGGCGCACGGCCATCGCCCCCGGCGCGCGCATCGTGCTGGTCGAGACCAACCTGGACTCCGGTGTATTCAATGCCATCGAGTACTCGGCTCGGGTGCTCAACGCGGACGTGGTGTCGATGAGCTGGGGAGGCGGCGAGCTCAGCTTCACACCGCAGCAGCTCAGCCAGATGGACCGGCTCCTGGTACCGCTCACCGGAAACGGCCACCCGGTCACCTACTTGGCCGCGGCCATGGACAACGGCTTTCAGAACACCGCCAACAGCGCCCCTGTGCCGCCGGTCAGCGGCACGGCGTGGCCCGCCGCCGCACCGGGAGCGATCGGTGTCGGCGGCACCAGCCTCGCACCCGACGCCTTCGGCCGCTCGAGCTTTCCGGCCAGCCACACCGATTGCAGCGGCGCCGACCCCGCGACGGCGGGCACCACGCAGCAGAACGAGACCGTCTGGGGTGACCAGTGCTCGGTGTCTCCAGGCAACCCCTGCCACGGGACCGGCGGCGGTCCCTCAACCGTCGACGGCCGGCCCGCGTGGCAGCAGACCTCGTTCGCGCACCGGACCGTACCCGACCTGGGGATGATGTCCGATCCCAACACCGGCGTCGCCGTCTACTCGTTCGGGTCATGGGTGGCGGGCCTCGTCGGGGGGACCAGCCTGGCCACCCCGCTGTGGGCCGGCATCGTCGCCCGCCTGGACCAGAAACGGCATGCCATCGGCCTTCCCAGCCTCGGCGTGAGCCCGAGCTGGTCCTGGGCCTACGCAGTGTCGCAGCTGGCCTACAACGACGTGGTCACGGGCAGCAGCCCGGCGTACCCCGCCGATCCCTGCCCGACCCCGATCGGTGAGATGAGCTGCTCGGCGCACGCCGGATACGACCTCTCCACCGGCCGCGGCAGCCCCAGGTTCGCGGCACTGCTGGCGGCGCTGGCGAAACCCACCACCCTGCTGCTCTCCGCGTCGGGCGCCGGAGCGCTCACAGCGGGCCAGACGACACGGTTGACGGCGCGGGTGCGCCAGGCTCTGGGTGACCCGACCGGCTCGGTTCGGTTCGCCGTCGAGGGCAGGGCGGCGGGTCCTCCGGTCGCCGTCTCCGGTGACCAGGCGAGCGTCGACGTGTCCCTCCGCGACGCCGGCGTCCACACCCTGACGGCCGCGTTCACCACCGATCCCGCCAATCCTGTCTTCGGCGCCAGCGAGGCCGCCCTCACGCTTACGGTGAGTCCTGTCCCGGCTCCGCCCACCACAGGAGCCGCCTGACCGAAACGCCTCGAACTCGGCCGAGCGGCACGTGGTTGAATCACTGTGTGCCGTCTGAGGGCGTTGACGCGATCGTGGGTGGGCCCGGATCGAGGGAGACCAACTGGGCCGGCAACTACGAGTATCGAGCCCGCAAGCTGCACCGGCCGTCGACCGTCGAGCAGGTGCAGGAGATCGTCGCCAGGGCCGACAGCGTCCACGTGCTGGGCTCCCGTCACTCCTTCAACGACATCGCCGACTCCGATGAGCTGATCCGGCTCGACGGCCTGCCCGGAGACGTCGCCGTCGACCACTCGCGCAGCACCGTCAGCTTTGGCGGCGGCGTCACGTACGGCGAGCTGGCGCTGGCGCTGAACGCCGAGGGTCTCGCCCTGCACAACCTTGCCTCGCTGCCACACATCTCGGTCGCAGGTGCCGTGATGACCGCGACGCACGGCTCCGGCGAGGCGAACGGCAACCTGGCGACCGCGGTCGCCGCCCTGGAGGTGGTGACCTCGAGCGGCGAGACTCTGACGGCTTCGAGAGGCGACGCCGACTTCGACGGCCTCGTCGTCGGGCTGGGTGCCACCGGCGCGGTCACCCGCATGACGCTCGACGTCGAGCCTGCCTACGTAGTGCGGCAGCGCGTCTTCGAG
>JALYYF010000074.1 GCA_030946725.1 Candidatus Dormiibacterota bacterium | reverse complement strand
CTGTACACGTACACGACCGAGGCGGACGTCAACGTCTTCAATCAGGTCCAGTACGTTCCGCAGGGCGCGGACAAGTCGAACCTCGTGTGGCCCCCGAGACCCGGGCCCGCAAACCAGATGCCCACGGGCAACTACGAGGAGAACCCCAACACCACGGCTCCGGGACCCGACCCCATCTGCGCCGGATCGACGTTCAAGGTCCACGTCACCGATCCCGGGTTCCTGGCTGCCGGCGGCAACCCGATGGAGGGCCAGACCCGCCACCTGTGTGACATGAAGCTGTTCAACGTCCAGGCCGGGCAGTCGGTCGCCCCCAACTTCCACGTGCACACGGCGGTCGACATCCCACTGCCGGCCCACTTCTGGGGCTACATCGTCGACGACGTCAGCGTCGAGACCAACCGCAAGAGCACCAACATCGGTGAGGTCCACGGCATCCCCGGCGTCCCTGTCGGGATCTACGACTGGAGCGGCCGGCGCAATTACTCCGTGAACTCGGACTACAACGGCGTCTGGGAAGTCCTGATGCCGTCGGCGGAGATCTTCAACTGCCCCACCCCCGCGCAGACCTGCCCGAACGTCTATCGTTTCGTAGGCAACGATCCGGGCCAGCCTGGACGGCCCAATCTCAACTACAACCCGAATTACCGGACCATATCGGCTGACTTCCAGGCCTGGCCGAACATGCTGATACCCGCCGACACTGCGCCCACGCGCGTGGTGACCAGCGTCGAAGCGCCGGGCGCCCAGTTCAGCGCCGTCTCACCGTGCGGGGTGAAGCAGCTGCAGCCACAACTCTTCGCCGTGGGACCGGCGCCTTACACAAGAGCTGGAAGCACGACTGTGACCATCGACGGGGCCAACTTCGGCACGGGCGGCCGGGTCGAGTTCACACCTGAGTCGACCGGTGTGCCCATACAGCTGCCGCTGGTGGGGGCGTGGACCAACAACCAGTTGAAGGTGCGGATCGGGAACAACGTCACCGTCAACGGCAAGAAGATCCCGGTGGGGCCGGGGATGATCCACGTCATTCAGAACGCCGTGGACCCGATCACCCAGGTGCAGGGCAGCAGCACGACCAACGGCGTGACGTTCCACGTCCTCGGTGGCAGCTACAACCCGCACATCATCGAGGTGGGCTACCACAAGCACATCGATCCCTTCGCCAAGAACGCGCAGGGCAACCTCGTGCATCCCTTCCCGATCCAGGCTGCCCTGGACGAAGCCGCCACGGCGTGGCAGACCTGGGGCGTCGCCCAGGTCGCCGGCGGACGGTCCGTGCAGGACGTCGCCAACGATCCCAACGAGCGGTACCTGGTGGTGGTCTACCCGAAGTGGAACCCCACCCGGGGACAGAACCAGGCATTCGTGCCGCTGGGGACGTACTTCGAGAACCTGATCGTGCACAGCCCGGTGAAGCTGCAGGGCGTGGGACCGGGCGGTGCCTATGCGGACGCCAACGGCAGGACGGTGGCCATCCAGGGTTCGATCGTGGACGGCCGCTTCTTCGCCACGGCGACGTCGGGCGCGACTGACGCGGCCGACCTGGGTGAGGGTGTCCCAGATCCCGGCCCTTCGGACCCGGCGGAGCCCGTCGTACAGCACTGGGTGAATCTGCTGGAGTCGATACAGACCAGCACGAACGGCACCGGACTGAAGGCGGCGGGCGGCATCGCCTGGACCGGCGTTCAGCAGCCGCTCGGTGAGGGCGCCGTCGTGACGGTTCTCGGAACGGCCGGTACCTACAACACAAAGGGCTACAACGCCGCCGTCGACGGCTTCACCATCTCGGGCGGCGACCAGAACGACTTCCCCGGAAACATCAACGAGGTCAGCGGGACCAAGACCGGCCAGTTCCCGGAGCCCGGCAACACCGACGAGGCTTCCGGCGCCCTCTCCGTGCAGGGCGGCGCGGTCTACGTCAACGGCGGGACCGACAACTACCGGATCACCAACAACTCCATCAAGCAGAACTCGGCGGCCTATGGCGCGGTCCGGTTCGGCACGCTCTTCCAGAGCGACCCCGCGCTCGAGGGCGGGATGAGCCACAACTGGAACGCCGCCGTCAGCCATAACGCCTTCGTGGCCAACGGCGGGACCAACCTGGCCGGTGCCGTCGGCCTCTTCACCGACACCAAGAACTACTCCATCGACCACAACACGTTCTGCATGAACGCCAGCGCGGAGTACGGCGGAGCGGTCAGCCATCACGGCTACAGCCCCGGCGGCAAGATCGCCTACAACAAGATGTTCCTGAACACCGCCTTCGACGAGGGCGGCGCGATCACCATCGCCAGCGAACCCGCGTTCAAGGTCTTCAGCGGCCCCGACATCATCCCGATCCCTGACCCGACTGGGATCACCCAGGGCTCAGGAGACGTCTCCATCGACCACAACTACATCGGCGACAACCTGGCCCAGGACGACGGCGGCGCGCTGCGCATCATGGGCACGGCCGGGACCAAGGGCCTCTCGCCGATCACGATCACGAACAACATGGTCACTAACAACGTCTCCGCCCACGAGGGCGCGGCGCTGTCGATCTTCGACGCCCCGCTGGTGAACCTGGTCAACAACACGATCGCGAAGAACATCACCACGGCAACGGCGACGACCAGCAACGGCGCGCCAGCTCCCGGTGGAATATCGACGGGTCTCAACAGCGCAGGTCTCAACACGCTGCTGCAGAGCACCACCGAGCAGCCGCCAGCCTGGATGCACACAACCAGCTGGCCGAACTTCAGCAACGCGCTGATCCAGAACGACGTGTTCTGGGACAACCGCGCCGGCTCCTGGACGCCCAACGGCGTGGCCCAGATCGGGCTGCCAGGCGACACGTCGCCGGTCAACCGGTGGGACGTGGGCAGCGTGGACGGCGCCGCCCTGCTCACCGTGAGCAACTCGGTGCTGAACTCACTGCCTGGCGCACCCAATCAGGGGTACATAGACGGCGGCGGGAACAAGTTCAGCACAGATCCTGCTGTCACCAACTACCCGAACTTCACAGGGCAGTACGACACCAAGATCACGGTGGTCCAGCAGCGCACGTACTTCCGCTTCCGGCCCTCGGCGATCATCTCAATCGACCTGCCGGATAACGCGCTGGGCGACTACCACCTGACGGCGCCCTCACCAGCGCAGGCCATGGGCAAGAACCCACCCGACGGTGGCGTCAAGGTGACCAACGACATCGACAACCGAGCTCGACCGGCACCGCCTACTGCAACGGATGCCGGAGCACACCAGTCAGGAGGGACGCTGCCGTGACGCACGATCTGCGCAAGCTCACGAGCCGGCGCTCCTTCCTGAAGGTGGCCGGAGTCACAGCGGCCGGCCTGGCGGGGCTGGGCGGCCTCGAGTGGTCGGAGCAGGTGACCGGCGGCAGGACTCTGGGACAGAAGCTGGTGGCCTCGCCTCTCCGCACCAAGGAGATGCACGTGGGCTTCACCGACGGAATCGTCTCGATGCCTGAGGGCTCCGAGCCTGTGCCTCCCTTCTTCCCCGACCCCGGGGTTCCCAAGCCATTCACGACCTACGTGATGGGCATCCGGGACCTGACCGGGATGTCGGAGGCGAAGATGTTCGCCGAAAAGGGTCATGGCGCCATCACGGGTCCCTTCCTCTTCTGCGAGGAGGGCCAGGACTTCCAGCTCCACCTGCACAACCTGGGCCTGGCCGAGCGCGGTGACCTGATCGACAGCCACACCATCCACTGGCACGGCTTCCCGAACCAGATCGTGTACTTCGACGGCGTGCCGGACAACTCACTGGCGGTCCCGATCGGCCGCGAGCTGATCTACCGCTACATCCCGGAAGACCCGGGGACGTACATGTACCACTGCCACGTGGAGGACGTGGAGCACGTCCACATGGGTCTGACCGGCCTGGTCTTCGTGCAGCCGAAGCTGAACCGCACGAACGGCAAGAAGTACGCCTACAACGATCCCGCCACTCAGTACGACCGCGAGTACGGGTTCCTGCTGACCGAGATCGACAACCACGCGCACTTCAACGACCGGCACGTCCAGGACACCGACTGGAGCGACTACAAGGCGGCCTTCAGGCTGATGAATGGACGAGCGTTCCCCGACACGCTGGAGCTGAACCTCGATCCGACTGCGACCAGCCTCGGAGACCTGGAGCGCCTGCGGTACCAGCCGCACTCATCTCTGATCCAGGCCAACGAAGGCGAGAAGGTGCTGATCCGGATCTCGAACCTCGGCTTCGAGGAGCACAGCATGGTGCTCTCCGGCATCGAGATGAACCTGATCGGGCGGGATGCCAAGCCTCTCACGGCGGGACGGCCCGACTACGGCGTCGACCCCCCCACCGCCGGCGGGCGCGCAGACATCAGCTCTCAGACGTACCGCCTGGACATCGGACCAGGTGAGAGCCGGGATGTCATCTTCACCGCCCCCAAGTTCTCGGGCGGCACGGCCCCGGACCTCTATCCCTTCTACGACCGCAACTACGGCTTCGTGAACAAGGAGGCCAACGCGAGCGGCGACGGCTACGGGGGCCAGCGGACCGAGGTCCGTGTGTACCCCGCCGGCACGCTGCCCGAGCAGACCAGGCCCAACGGCCTCTACGACCTGACCAAGAAGGAGTGGACATGGGCGACCGGGACGGAACCACTGTGATGCGCCGCGGCATCGGCGTGGCGAAGCGGTTCAAGCGCCTCCGGTGGCTGCCCCTGGTGGCGCTGGGCGCCATCGGATCATTCATGCTCCCGACCCCGGGCACCGCCCAGGGGGCGCCGCTGTCCGAAGGCCTGATGTGCACGACCAGCAACTCGGCGAGCTTCGTGCTGACGGCGTCGTCCGGGTACATCAGCACGCCGGACGGCAACTCGGTCTTCATGTGGAGCTACGCCAACGGCAATTCGAGCTTCCAGTACCCGGGTCCGGTCCTCTGTGTCAACGAGGGCGACAACGTGACGGTGACGCTGAAGAACACGCTCCCGGTCGCCACCTCGCTGGTGTTTCCCGGCCTGACAAGGGTGAAGGTCGACGGCCAGCCCGTCCAGCTCGACGTCGGCAGCGGCAGTCTCAGCAAGCCGGCGCAGCCCAATGGCAGCGTCACCTACACCTTCCAGGCCACCAACCCCGGGACCTTTCTCTACCAGAGCGGGACCAACCCGGAGCTGCAGGTCCTCATGGGCATGGTGGGCGCCCTGATCGTGCGCCCCAAGCTGGCCGCCCCGGCCGGCACCGCATACGTCTATGACGACGCATCAACGGCTTACGACTCCGGTCGAGAGTTCATGCACCTCCTCACGGAGATCGATCCCCACATGCATCACGCCATCGAGCTCGAGACCTGCACGAACGTGAGCACCGACCCGCCCTGCCAGCTGCCGGCGCAGCTGACCTACGACATGACGAAGTATCAGCCGCGCTACTGGATGATCAACGGGCGCAGCTTCCCCGACGACATCACGCCCAACAACAGCACGGCGCTCCCCAGCCAGCCGTACGGCGCGCTGGTCCACGTGCTGCCCAAGACCGCGCAGCCGCTGCCGGCCCTGGTGCGATTCCTGAACGGCGGCCCGGTGAACTACCCCTTCCACCCGCACAGCAACCACGACAGCGCGGTCGGCGTCGACGGGCGCGTCCTGGTCAACCCCAACGGTGGCCAGGGAGGGACGCCGGCCAGCACCTCGTTCGACCGCTTCGGCTTCGTGGTGGCGCCCGGCCAGACCTCGGACGCGCTCTTCAACTGGGTCGACGCACAGCAGTGGGATCCCCAGAGCAACCCAATCGGAGTGACGCAGCCTGGGCCGCAGAACCGCACCGACGGGCCCTACTGGAGCGGCTCTCCCTACCTGGGCGTGAAGCTCCCGCTGCTCAATGGCATCACGCAGTGGAACCAGTGCGGTGAGTACTACCACTTCGCGCACAGCCACGCGCTCTTCCAGGCCACCAACTACGGCACTTCGGGCGGAGGCATGCTGACCTTGATCCGTGTTGACCCGCCACCTGACGTCCAGAAGAAATACGGCCAGAACTGCAACGGCGGACCGGGGTACTAGGCATGAACCAGCGCAAGAGCCACCTGATGAGATCGCTCCGCCGGGTCACCTTCCTCGCCACCGCCGCCCTCCTCCTGGTCGGCTCCATAGGCACGGGAGCGCCTGTGCACGCCGCCACGCAGTCACCGACTCCGACGACGCCCAGCAGCACGAAGCCGGCGCCCCCCAAGGGCACCCCGGCCCCCTCGGCGCCGGCGCTGCCGGCCAACGCGCCAAAACCGGGCGTCAAGCCGCTGGTGCCGCCGTCGCGAATCGCCCGCCAGGCCCTGGCCCCGGCCACGGCCGCCTCGGCCTCGCTGCCGGCGACCACCTGCACAGCCGGCGCCTGCGACCTCTGGGCGCTCAACGGCACCATCCAGGTGACCGGAGGCCCGACCGGGGGGCTCCCGGTCTGGGGCTTCAGCACCAGCGCGGGCGGCCCCGCGCAGATCCCCGGCCCCAACCTGATCGTGAGCGAGACCGACACCGTCACCGTCACCCTCCACGACCAGCTCAATGTGACGCGACCTGACGGCAAGGCCGAGCGTCTCTCTCTTGAGATGCCGGCCGTGCAGGTGCAGCCCGACAGCACGGGCATCACCAACGGCCAGACGCGCAGCTACCACTACGGCAAGCTGAAGCCGGGCACCTACCTCTACCAGGCGGGTCCCACGGCCGACGCGCCGCGACAGGTCCGGATGGGCCTGGCCGGGCTGCTCATCGTGCGCCCGTCGAACTTCGCCCAGACCAACTCGGCCTACGGCAGCACCGCCAACGACGGCTTCATGGCGGAGTCCACGGCCGCGCTCAACGAGTTCGACCCCGACTTCAACGCGGATCCCTTCAAGGCGGACCCGATCGACTATCACGCGTCCCTCTTCCTGCTCAACGGCCGCGCCTTCGACTCGGCCAACCCGACCCTGGGCAAGATCGACGTCGGCCCCGGTGACATCGTGCTGCTCCGCTACGCCAACCTCGGTCCGCACGACCGGGGCCTGACGCTGGAGAACGAACGCCAGCGCGTGCTGGCCGACGACAGCCACCTGCTCAAGAACCCGGCCGACGTGGCCACCAAGTGGCTGACCCCCGGCCAGGTCGCCGATGCCTTCGTCACGGTCGACCCCCAGGAGCCGCTGAACAGTCACATCCCGATCTTCGAGAGCGGCTACCACTTCAACAACGGGCCCAGCCTGGGCCTGGGAGGCGCGCTCAGCTACCTGGACGTGGTCAAGGGCCTGGCCGGCTCGCCGGGCGGTCCGATCACGCAGGTGACCGTCACCCCGCCGACCAACGCCGGGCGCATCAGCGACCAGCCCGAGCACGTCACCGGGACGATCAAGGCCACCACCCCGCCGCTGAACGCCACGGCGGAGTGGTTCCTCGACGACGTCGGCGCTCCCGGTACCGGCCAGCAGATACAGGTGCCGGGCGGAACCGTCGACTTCACGATCTCGCAGGCGCAGCTGAACACGCTGCTGATGGCCTCCGCCATCCGCGACGGCGACCACATCATCTGGGTGCACGGCCAGGATGCCGGCGGCTGGGGAGTGGTGTCCGGTGACGTCTTCACCTACAACGCCTCCGGAGCGGACGCCGGCGCGCTGAGCGTCCACCTGAGCCCCACCAACGGCCACCGCTACACGGACGTCGCCAACGGCGCCAAGCCGGACGGCTCTGACAATCCCACCACCGACCTGGTGATCCTGGGCAGCTTCGCCGCCGCCCTGCCGGACTGGGTCGTCATGGGCGGCGAGTACTGCCTGGACGGCACCGGCTGCGCCACCGGGTCCGGCACACCCGTCTACATCACACCGCTGCCCAACCCGACCCCGAGCTTCTATCAGAGGCCTCCGGCGGGTAGCTTCCCCGATGCGTGTGTCGCACCGCCGCCACCGCCCGGGATCTCGACACCTCCGCTGGGCCCCCAGCCGGGCGGCGGCTCCACGGTCTCCTTCTGCGGCGTGGTGCCCAGCTCGGTCCTCAACTCGGCCAATCTCGCCGAGGGCAAGCACACGCTGTACTTCCGAGCCTGCGAGGTGCCCAACAAGAGCACCAGCACCTTCCCCGCAAGCTGCCGCTGGGGTGACTTCAACCTCGCCGGCGCCCGCATCGACTTCGTCAAGGACACGCACGGTCCCGCCGCCAGCAACGTGGTCCTCGACCCCAACCCGAACAACGGCACCGTGAACTCGGCCGGCAACCTGAACTTCCTCGACTCACTGCAGGTGACCGGCACGCTCGACGACAGCCAGAGCGGCAACTCGACGGTCAGCTACGGCGAGGTCTTCCTGAGCAACACGACCGTCACAGAGCCGGTTCCGGCCGCCCAGTACGGGACGGGCGCGGAGATGATCCCGGCCAATGCCAAATGGGACTCGCCGACCAAGGTGGCGCACGCTTACGTGCCGCTCGCGGAGCTGACCTCCTATCCCGAGGGTCTGGTCAGGTTCTGGGTGCACGGCAAGGACATCGCCGGCAACTGGGGCAGCTGGTCGCACGCCGACCTGACGCTCGACCGCACCAAGCCCAAGTTCAACTATCCGCCCACCCCCGCCGACAACAGCCAGATCGGCAACTGCGCAGCGGGCTGCTCGATCACCCTCGGCGCGACGGACCCCGTCTCCAGCGGTGTCCACTCCAAGATCGTGCAGGCCGAGTGGTTCGTGGACCAGGGTGCCCACCTGATCTGCGAGCAGCCGCCAGGGCCGGGGTGCACGCCTGAGGTCGTGGCCCCGGGTGATCCGGGCGTCGGGAACGGCACGGCTATCCCGATCGCGACTCCCGACTACACGGTGACCGCGACTTTCAACACCGGGGCGCAGCCGCCCGGGACCAAGATCGTGTTCCGGGTGAAGGACGCGGCCGGCAACTGGAGCGTGAACACCATGGTGGTGACGCAATGAGCGTCTTCTCTGGCTCGACGTTTCGCACCCCGTCCGTGACGAGGGGCCGGTTCGCCCGGCTCCTCGTCCCCCTGGCGGTCCTGACCGCGGCGGGGGTCCTCGCCTTCGGCCTGAGGCTGGGCGCCAACTACGGGACCGCCTGGTGGAACGCCAACCACCGGCCGGTCGCGTCGAAGACGGCTCAGATGCCGGCCAGCTCGCCGATCGAGCAGGACTGGGGCATCCGCTTCACGGTCGTACAGCTCCTGGCGGACAACGGCCTGGTGGAGCTGCGCTACCAGGTGCTGGACAACACGAAGGCCAACCGGCTCCACGCCGACAACACCTCCCTGTCCAACCTGCCGACCCTCTACGTGGAGGGCACCGACAGGGTCGTGAAGAGCAACTCTCTTCTCTTCCACATCCACCACGAGTGGGACCAGGGCAGCGACGGGAGGGCGTACAGCATCGTGTACGGGAACGCCGGTGGGGCGCTCTATCCCCGCGCGCTGGTGACCATAGCGCTGCCGGACGGCCTCAAGCTCCAGCACGTGCCCGTGTCCGGATGACCTGATGGCGTTGGGGGCCTGGCTGAGGCGCGCATCGATCGCGGCGCCGCTGGTGGTGATCGCGCTCCTGCTGGCCGCCCCGGCGACCTCGGCGCACTCTTACTTCCTGGACAGCGACCCGCCGGACGGCGCCATCCTCGCGAAGGCGCCGGCGCGGGTCGTGCTGGTCTTCAGCAGCGCTGTCACCGCCGACTTCACCAGCGTCGACCTGGTGGAGGCGCACGGCCAGCACTATCAGCCGACCGCAGTGGTGACAGACCGCGCAACGCCCAACGTGGTGACGGTCGCGCTTCCCCAGGTGCCCAGCGGCTCCTACCGCCTCACCTTCGTGACGCGTGACCGGGTCGACCTGCATCAAACCGCCGGTTCGATCGTCTTCGGGGTAGGTACTGCGCCCGCCGGCGTGGCCGAAGCTCCACAACCCGCGCCGGCGCGCCCGGCGGAGTTCGTCCTGCGCTGGGTCGGCCTGGCCGGCCTGGGCGCGCTGCTGGGCGGACTCCTCATCGCCTTGCTGGTCGCCCCGCGGCTCGCCGAGAGCCGCGACCGCGCTCGGGTCCAGGCGGCGCTGCTCGCCCTGGCGCTCGGCGGGGCGCTGCTGCAGCTGGCATCGGGAGCCGGGCTCCTGGTGCTGCAGGCGGCCGGCCTCGGCGCCGACCTCGGCCGGACGCTGCCGCGGCTGGTCACGGACAGCGAGTACGGCAGCCGCTGGCTGGTCAGCACGATGCTCTCGATCGCGCTGGCGCTCTTCGTGGCCATGCTCTGGCGAGCGGCCGCCAGGGGCGCCCTCGCCGGCCTGGGTGCCGAGTTCCGGCGCCTGGGAGCCTGGGCCCTGCTGACCACGCAGGTGCGCGCCCTGGTGCTGGCCGTCGCGCTCACCGCCGCCACGGCCGTCAGCGGTCACGCGGCCGGGGCGGCGGGACTCACCGCGGGCCAGGTGACCTTGCGGAGCGCCCACCTCCTCGGCATGGGCGTCTGGGCGGGCGGCGTGATCGCCCTCGCGGTGGCGCTGCTGGTGCTCCGGCGATCTGAAGACCAGGCGGCCCCTGCGGTCCGGGCGTTGGTCCTCGGTTTCGGCCCCTACGCGGGAGCGGGCTTCGCGCTGCTCGGCGTGACCGGGCTGCTCCTCTCCGGGAGCCAGGTCGCGAGCATCACCGCCCTTCTCTCCACCTCATACGGCCTGGTCCTCATCGCCAAGGTCGCCGCCACCGCCGCGGTGGCCGCGGTCGCCCTGCGACATGCGCTCTTCACCTGGCGCGGGCTCGGCTCCGCCCGCCTCCGGCAGCGGCCGCCTCGCGGCCTGCTGGCCACCGTCGGACTCGAAGGCGGCGGCGCGCTCGCGGTGCTGCTGCTGGCGGCCGTTCTCGGTTCATCGGCCCCCGCCCGCGGCCCGCAGTTCGACCCAGTGAGCCCTGAGCCGCCGGCGACGCTGGTGACGCAGCAGAGCGGCGAGCTGCTCAGCTCGGTCTCGGTCAAGCCGAACCGGCTGGGTCCGAACCTGCTCTCGGTACAGGTGGTCGACTCCCGCCGGCCGCCGCTGGCGCCCATCGGCGGTGTCACGGTCCTCCTCCGCCACCCGGGCAGCACCGGCCGGACCGAGACGCTTGCCACCACCCGGACCGGCTCGCGCTTCGACGCCGGCACGGTGAACCTGACCGCCGGTGACATCGACGTGGCTGTCGCGGTCCACCGCCCTGGACTCTCGGACACCGTCATCGAAGTCCCCTGGCGCGTCAACGGACCCGAGGTGAAGCGGGCGCCGGTGGTCATCTCGGCTGCCCCGCTGGCTCCCACGGTCAACCTGGCCGCCATCGTGGTGGCGCTGACGGCGGCGGCAGTACTGCTCGCGGCCTTGCTTCGGCACCGGCTGGCGGAGAAGGCGGAGCATTCCGGAAGCCTGCGGCCAAGGGTGGCGCGGCGTCGGGATGGACGCCTGCTTCACGCCGTCCGAGGCTGGCGTGGTCCGGACGGCGAGACCTCGCCCCGTGCGGGACATCCGCCCAGGCGAGGCCAGGACCAGCGTGGCCAGCCGGCCGGTGACACTGGTCAACGCCGACCGTGACTGCTGTCCACTTGGAGCCCGGCGGCTGATCGGGGATGGTGGGCGGAGTGCTCTTCCAGGTGATCGCGCGCGAGGGCAGCCGCCTCACTGAGTTGAAGGCGCGCGTCGAGGCACGCCGGTCGCTGTCGGTCCAGCCGTCCGGAGCCGTCGTCGAGCTCACGGGTGTGAGCCGCCAGTACGGCCGTCTCCTGGCGCTCGACGACGTCTCACTGTCCATCCATCCCGGAGAGCTCGTCTTCGTTGTCGGGCCGAGCGAGGCCGGCAAGAGCACCATGCTCAAGATCATTCACGGCGATCTCCGGCCGAGCAAGGGCAGCGTGCGAGTCCACCGCACGGTGGTCCGGCGCCATTCCATGCGGCGGCGAATGCGGCGGCTGCGGCGCCAGGTCGGCGCGGTCTTTCAGGACATGCGCCTGCTGCCTGACATGACCGCGCTCGAGAACATCGTGTTCGCCCTCCAGGTCGCCGACCTCTGGGCGCCTCGCCGCGAGGCCCGAGCGCGCGCCAGGGCCGGACTCGAGATGGTCGGGCTCGGGGAGCGGGCCCGCTTCTTTCCACGCCAGCTCTCGGGGGGCGCCCAGCGCCGCCTGGCGATCGCGCGGGCGCTCGTCCGCCAGCCGGCCATTTTGGTCGCTGACGAGCCGACGGCCAACCTCGACCGGCAGAACGCCGACACGGTGCTCAACCTCCTGGAGGCGCTGGCCCGGCAGGGAACGGCCGTCGTCGTCGCCTCTCCCCAGCTCCCCGCCGGAGGCACCCGAGGTCACCGGGTGGTCGAGATCGAGGGAGGCAAGTTGACGCGCGACACCGCCCAGGAGGGAAGGGAATCGTGAGCCAGGCGACGCCCGCCGGCCAGAGCCGGCCGAGACGGCGTCTGCTCGGCAGACGTAGGGGGGTCCCGGCGGCCGGCCCAGAACGGGCC
>JALYYF010000068.1 GCA_030946725.1 Candidatus Dormiibacterota bacterium | reverse complement strand
CGGGACCGCGTCCAGCACGGTGCCGGCGTGGCCCAGGCTGCCGTCGTCGGTCGCCCACCAGGCCTGGTCGCCCTCCCACTCGCGGCAGAGCTCGTCGGCCGTGCGCGCGCCGTGCACCCAGTGCACGGTCAGCCCGAGCTCCTGCGCCTCCCAGGCGGCCAGGGGCATCGGCGCCACGCCCAGGCCGCCCGAGACCAGCGCCACCGAGCCGGCGGCGGGGTCGAACGAGAAGCCGCGGCCGAGCGGTCCCAGCATGGAGACGCGGTCGCCCTGCTCGAGCTCCAGCAGCATCCGCGTGCCCTCGCCGACCGCCTTCAGCACCACCTCGACCACCTCGTGCTCGACGCGGTAGACGCTGAAGGGCCGGCGCAGCAGCGGTCCGGGGCGCAGGAGAAGGTTGACGAACTGGCCGGCCCGCACCTCGCGCGCGATGGCGCCCGCTTCAAAGCCGAGCACCCACATGCCGCGCGCCACCTCCCGGCGGGCGACCACCGCGGCACGTACGTCATGCATTCAGGCCACGCCCTCCCGCCACTCGGTGATCGTCCTCACCTCCAGGTCGCCGGCCGCGGTGACCGCCGACTCCAGCAGCGCGGCCGCGGTGTCCAGCGAGGTGAGGCAGGGAATGCGCCGCTCCACGGCGGCGCGACGGATCTCGAAGCCGTCCTTCATGACAGGCCGTCCGGCCTCCCCCGACCCGTTGGTGCCGCTCATGGTGTTGATCACCAGGTCGACGGAGCCGGCCTCTATCACGTCGACCACGCTCGGGCCCTGGTCGCCGATCTTGCCCACCTCCTGCGGCGAGAAGCCTGCCCTGCGCAGGGCCGCCGCCGTCCCCGCGGTGGCCAGCACCTCGTAGCCGAGCTGGACCAGGCGGGAGACGATGGTGAACATCTCCGGCTTGTCTGCGTCGGCGATCGTGAGCAGGGCGCGCCCGGCCTCGGGAAGCGTCATGCCCGCCGCCTGAAAGGCCTTGCGGAGCGCGGCGGCAAGCGTGCGATCGACGCCCATCACCTCCCCGGTGGACTTCATCTCCGGGCCCAGGTAGGAGTCGACCGAGGAGAGCTTGCTCATCGAGAAGACGGGCGCCTTCACCGCTACCAGCGGGCGCTCGGGGACCAGCCCGGTGGCC
The DNA here is from genome assembly GCA_030946725.1 of Candidatus Dormiibacterota bacterium. GTDB lineage: Bacteria > Chloroflexota > Dormibacteria > Dormibacterales > Dormibacteraceae > Nephthysia. The sequence continues at coordinate 2,378 of JALYYF010000068.1, read as the reverse complement.
CAGCCCAGGTTGGCCAGCCGCTGCCCGAGCATGACCATGGTCGCCAGCCTCACCATGGGCACGCCCGTGACCTTGGAGAGCATGGGGACGGTTCGCGAGGCGCGGGGGTTCACCTCCAGCACGTAGACGCGGCCGCGATGGACCACGTACTGGACGTTGACCAGGCCCCGCAGCTGCAGGTGCCGGGCTATGCGGATCGTGTAGTCGACCACCTCCGCCCGCTCCCAGGACTCCAGGCCTGGCGCCGGGTAGGCGGCGTAGGAGTCTCCGGAGTGGACGCCCGCCCGCTCCACGTGCTGCATGATCCCGGGAATCACGACCGTCTCCCCGTCGGAGACCGCGTCGACCTCGACCTCGACGCCCATCAGGTACTTGTCGACCAGGACCGGGCCCCGAGGCAGCGCCTTGCGCGCCCACTCCATGTAGCTGCGCATCTCACCGGCGTCGCGGACGATCTCCATGGCGCGGCCGCCGAGGACGTAGGAGGGCCTGACCAGCACCGGGTAGCCCACGCGCTCGGCGATCTCCAATGCTTCGGGGACGGAGGTCGTCGAGGCTCCCACCGGCTGCGGGATTCCGATCGCCTCCAGGGCCGCGGCGAACTGGCGCCGATCCTCCGCCAGGTCGATCGCCTGCACCGACGAGCCCAGCACGGCGACGCCCTCTTCAGACAGGGGGTCGGCGAGGTTGATCGCGGTCTGGCCGCCGAACTGGACGACAGCGCCTGCCACCCGTTCCGTCTCAGCCACCGCACGCACCGCCTCGAGGTCCAGCGGCTCGAAATAGAGCCGGTCGGAAGTGTCGAAGTCGGTGGAGACGGTCTCGGGGTTGGAGTTTGCCATCACCGCCCGGACGCCCGCGTCGCGCAGGGCCCAGGCCGCGTGCACCGAGCAGTAGTCGAACTCGATGCCCTGGCCGATGCGGATCGGCCCCGATCCCACCACCAGAGCCGAGCGGCCGGGCTGCGCCGCGGCCTCCGACTCTTCCTCGTGGCAGGAGTAGTAGTACGGCGTCTGGGCCTCGAACTCGGCGGCGCAGGTGTCGACCAGCTTGTAGGTGACCGGCCCGGCCGGCGCCGCCGCCGCCGTCATGGCCTGGATGCGCTCCAGGAACCAGGGATCGATGCCGCTGCGCCTGGCCAGCTCGCCGGGTGAGGCGCCCTGCTCCAGGGCGTGGACCAGCGCGAACAGCCGGAGGTCGTTCGGCACCTCGATCAGCCGGGGGTCCGACAGCTCCTCGGCGGTCGGTGGGCGCTGCTCCAGCGAGCGCAGCGCCTTGGCCAGCGCTCTCTCGAAGGTGCGCTCGATCGCCATCACCTCGCCGGTCGACTTCATCTGCGTCCCCAGGCTGCGGTCGGCGCCGGGGAACTTGTCGAAGGGCCAGCGTGGGACCTTGACCACGACGTAGTCGAGGGCAGGCTCGAAGGCGGCGAAGGTGCGGCCGGTGACCTGGTTGCGGATCTCCTCCAGCCGCCTGCCCACGGCCACCTTGGCGGCCACCCTGGCGATCGGGTAGCCGGTGGCCTTGGAAGCCAGGGCAGAGGAGCGGGAGACGCGCGGGTTTACCTCGATCACGTAGTACGTGGAGCTGTTCGGGTCGAGCGCGAACTGGATGTTGCAGCCGCCCTCGATCCCCAACGCCCGGATTATGCGCAGCGCGGCGCCTCGCAGCATCTGGTGGTCGCGGTCGCTCAGCGTCTGGGCCGGCGCCACCACCACCGAGTCGCCGGTGTGGACGCCCATCGGGTCCAGGTTCTCCATGTTGCAGACGGTGATGCAGGTGTCGCCCGCGTCCCGCATCACCTCGTACTCCAGCTCCTTCCAGCCCCAAAGCGAGCGTTCGACCAGCACCTGGCCGAGCGGGGAGGCGGCCAGGCCGCCCCGGACGACGCGCTCCAGCTCGGCCTGACTGCTGACGAAGCCCCCGCCGGTGCCGCCCAGCGTGTAGGCCGGACGTACGACCAGCGGCAGTCCCAGCTCGGCCGCGAACTCCAGCGCGGCTTCCAGCGACTCGCAGACGTGGGAGGGCGGGACCGGCTCGTCGATCTCCGCGAGCAGCTGCTTGAACGCCTCCCGGTCCTCGGCGCGGCGGATCACGTCGGCGTCGGCGCCCAGGAAGCGGACCCCGTAGCGCTCCAGCACGCCCAGCCGGTGCAGCTCCATGGCCAGGTTCAGCGCCGTCTGGCCGCCGAGCGTGGGCAGGACGGCGTCGGGGCGCTCGCGCTCGATCACCTTCTCGATCGCTTCGGCGGTCAGGGGCTCGATGTAGACGCGGTCCGCGACCTCCTCGTCGGTCATGATCGTCGCCGGGTTGGAGTTGACCAGCACGGTCTCCACGCCCTCTTCGCGCAGCGCCTTGCAGGCCTGCGTCCCGGCGTA
>JALYYF010000023.1 GCA_030946725.1 Candidatus Dormiibacterota bacterium | reverse complement strand
AGGAGGACAGGAGTCGTGGAGTACACCCGTCTCGGCAACTCGGGCCTGAAGGTCAGCCGGATCGCACTGGGCTGCATGAGCTTCGGAGACACCTCTCGGGGGTTCAGCGAGTGGGCCCTGGGCGAGGAGGATGCTCAGCCGGTCTTCTCGCAAGCGCTCGAGCTCGGCATCACTTTCTGGGACACCGCGAATGTCTACGGCTACGGGAGCTCTGAGGAGATCGTCGGCCGAGCCATCAGGAAGCACGCGCGCCGCGAGGACATCGTCCTGGCCACCAAGGTGCACTTCAAAATGCACGAGGGCCCGGGCGGATCGGGCCTCTCCCGCAAGGCGATCCTGGAGCAGATCGACGCCTCCCTGACACGGCTGGGCACCGACTACATCGACCTGTACCAGATCCACCGATTCGATCCCGACACCCCCGTCGCGGAGACGATGGAAGCCCTGCACGACGTCGTCAAGGCCGGCAAGGCGCGCTATCTCGGCGCGTCGTCCATGTGGGCCTGGCAGTTTTCAAAGATGCAGTACACCGCCGAGATGCACGGCTGGACGAAGTTCGTCTCCATGCAGGACCAGTACAACCTGCTGCAGCGCGAGGAGGAGCGGGAGATGTTCGGCCTGCTCGCCGACCAAGGGGTGGGCAGCATCCCGTACAGCCCGATCGCCAAAGGACGGCTCGCGCGGCCCTGGGGCGAGCACACGCACCGATTCGACGTCGACCCGGTGGGCCGGCGGTTCGACATCGAGAGCGACCAGCCCGTCGTCGATGCGGTCCGGCAGATCGCGGAGGCCCGGGGGATCCCGATGGCGCAGGTCGCGCTGGCCTGGGTGCTGAAGAACCCGGTGGTCACCGCTCCCATCGTGGGACCAACCAAGCCGCATCACCTGGCCGACGCGGTTTCGGCGCTCGACGTGCACCTCGCCGAGGAGGAGATCCGCACGCTCGAGGAGCCGTACGGCCCCCACCTGCCGAGTGCCTTCTGACAAACGTCGCCGATCCGCACCGCCATGATCACCCACAGCTCGATTGGCGTCCAGGGCAGTCGGCCTCAGCGCCGGACCGGCACCTGGTCCGGATAGAATCCCAGCCGCGCCAGCGGCTCGACCAGCTCCTGCTCCTCGTACGCGAGGTGCGAGAGAAGCGTGTCGGTCAGGTAGTCGATGGCTACCTGGATGCCGTCGTGGGTCTCGGGTTGTGTCATGTGTCGAACGAGCGCCCGGTCCACCTCCTGGATCGCCTCGTGGATGACGAGATGCTCCTCGGTCAGCCGGTCGATCACTGGCGTCAGATCGGGTTCGCTGCGCGCAAGGTGGGGGAAGATCGAGGCGTCTTCGAGCCCATGGTGCTGTGTCACAACGGTGCAGTAGCGGGCGCAGAATGCGCCGAGCGTCCAGTCGTTCTGGCGTAGTGCCATGTCGTTCAGCGCCGCCCTTGCGTCGGCGGCCCGCATCGCCCCGTCGCGGACCTGCCGGAGGATGTCGCGCAGTTCCGAGAGCTCGGCCCGCAGTGTGTCGTGCACCTCGATGAGGTGCTTGCCGACACGCCGCCCCAAGTCGGTGTATTTCACCCCCGGCCCCGAGCGGCTCCGCCGTGGCCGCGTGGACTCGTCCCAGGCGGCACGTTGGCTCAGACGAATCTGGTCGTCCGGCGTCGGCGCCAGGCCCAGCCGCTCGTCCTCGGTCTCGGTCGGATCGACGGCCGCGGGCGCGCTCGGCGCGACCGCCGCTGCTCCGGTGGCCGGTGGCGCCCCCTCACCGGCAAGCGGCCCGGCCGCGACGCGGAGACGCGCCTCGGCAACGGCCTCCCGAACGCGGGGTGCGATCTCCGAAGCGAATTCCTGGATCGCGCGCGGGTCGTCTCCCATGACGATGAACGTCCCGATTCCGTCCTCCAGCGCGAGCCGCGCGAGGTCGTCGGCGGCCTCGCGCGCCGGCGCGTCGACCGGCGCCACGTTCAGCAGCCGCCGGATCTGCTCAGGCTCGCGCCCTGCGGCCGCGGCCGCCGCATCGATCAGGGAGTTGCCCCGGGCGAGATCCCCCGGCTTCAGATAGGGGAGGCTCGGTAGCCAGCCGTCAGCGCGCCGCCCGACCAGCCGCAGCATCCGCGGCTTGTACGCGCCCACCCAGATGCCGATGTCGTGCACCGGCGCCGGTCC
>JALYYF010000530.1 GCA_030946725.1 Candidatus Dormiibacterota bacterium | reverse complement strand
CTATCCGTCCCCGAGGCAGCGGCCATGCTGCAGTCCTCAGAGGCGTACGTCCGGCGGCTGTTGATCGGCCGCAAGCTCTACGGCGTCAAGGTTGGACCGGTCTGGGCCATTCATCCCGAAGACCTGGAAAGCTTTCAGCGCCTCAGGCGCCCACCCGGCCGGCCGCAGAAAACGGCGGAGTCCCTGACCGAAGAGGCGGCCATGCGGGTTCGTATCAACAGTGAGCGCGCCTCCGCGGGGACCGGCTCTGCCCTCCGGGAGCCCGGGCGCAATCGGAAAAGGCCCAAAGCAGCACCGTAGGTCTGTTTCAGTCGCTCGCCGGTGAGAGTAACGGTGGAACGCCGTCGCTCTATGCGGGCTCCGGTCGCCCCATCCGCGTGGCCTCGTCCGCGAGGTCCGTTGCCCGCTCGCGGCTGTGCTCAGCGCATAGAGGGACGCTGTAGCCTATGCCGGAGACGGTCACGATGACCGTGCCGATCGCCATTCGCCGGCAGCCGGCGCGTGCGCAGGGGATTCCCCCTCTGCGGACGCGCTCTTCGAGCCCAACCTGCACCGAGCGCCGCGCTGACCGGCTTGCCATACGTGTAATGGTGCACCTGCCCTCGGGCCATCCGTCGGGCGAGAACTCGGCGCCCGGCCGCGTCCTCGTCAGCCGGACTCTCCGTCGCTCCGCTGGCGGCGAACCTCGTACATCATGATCGCCGCCGCGCTGGCCAGGTTTAGGGAGTCGACGTGACCGCCGGCCGCGATACGCAGTGAGGCGCTCGCCAATGCGCGCATTCCCTGACTCAAGCCTTCGCGCTCGCTCCCCAACAAGAGGGCTGTGGGGCCTCTGAGGTCTGCACGCGAAAGTGCCACGTCTCCGTCCGCGTCGGCCGAGTACACCGTCAGCTCGCCGCCCTGCTGCCCTATCTGCGCTATCAGCCGGGAGAGCTCGTCTGGCCCTTCGAGCTCCAGCACCGGCGTGAGGAAACAGGCTCCCGTGCTGGCGCTTATCGCCTTCGGATCATAGGGGTCGGCACTGTGCCCGACCAGGATGATGGCGGACGCGCCCATCGCGTCGCCACAGCGGACGATGGTTCCGACGTTGCCTGGCAGGGTTGGCCTGTCACAGGCCACCAGGAGGACGTTGTCTTCCTTCCTGATGGCTGTTTCTGACCAGTTCGGCCTCCGCGCGACCGCGATCAGCGGGCTTGCCTCGCTGCGTCCACTGATTTCCGACATCATCTCGCTCGAGACCGAGTAGCGCCTGGGGCCCGATCGGTCCTCCAGCACCTCGACCGCCCACGACGGCAGCGGCCTCGACTCCGAGAACCAGAAGGAGTCGATCTCCCAGGGGCTGCCGATCAGCAACTTGAGCGGCCGCATGCCTTCGACAAAGACCTGCCCGTACCGGCGCCTCTTGGTCCGGTTGTCGCGCAGGGCCAGCACCCGCTGGAACCTGTTGTCGCGGACCCGAACGGGCACCGCGCCTGCACCGCGAGCGCTCATGCCAGGAAGGGGCGGCTCAGGGTTGCTCGGCGGCAGCCCGCGCGATCCAGAGACGAACTCTTACCGCTGCGGCGGCTGAGGGCCCTGCGGACCGGCTTTGGTCGATTTCCCGCTCGAGTCCGATTCGGTGACCGAACGATAGTGGGACTGGGTCTTCTCCTCCAGGCGGGAGGCATCGTCGTATCGCGCGTTCCCTGCAGCCGATCCAGGGGACCGCCGAGGCCGGAGACGGTTCAGCAGGCCACGGAGTTGCATCTGGTTCGAGTATGCAGCATGGTCGGCCCGGCCCGAGGTGCAATCAATCAGGCACCGACCCAAGGGGGGTGATCGCTGCGGGCGCCGGGGATGCCCCGCCGCCGGACGCCATCTCATGCTGCCAGTGCCTGAGCCGCAGGCGGTAGTGACAGAGCCGGCGGTTGAGATGGGCTCCTTCGACGCTCCACTCGGGCCTGGCCAATGTCAGTTCGCAGAACTCGATGAGCTCCTGGTAGACGCGGACCCAATGTCGGGCGTCATCAGGAGCCAGACCGTAAGCCTCCCCAGGAAGAAGGCCGAACTCCTCAGATTCGGGTTGCATCTCTTCCCTGCCGGGACGGTTGGTATCCCACGACCTGGCCTTCGGGGCCGCCTCGCTGCCGGCCACGGAGGGCCTACCAGACTACCTCACGAGTGCCCCCGCCGGACGACCAATTGGAACGGCTTTTTGTCGATCGTCGCTGGGGCTGTCGGCCTGTCGGTCAGAGGGAGTGGCC
>JALYYF010000510.1 GCA_030946725.1 Candidatus Dormiibacterota bacterium | reverse complement strand
CCCGGCAACCCCGGCAATCCCGGCAATCCCGGCAATCCCGGCAACCCCGGCAAGGTCCCGCCGGTCAACCAGGTGCCCGTGCATCCCTTCGCCCCGCCCGCGCTGCCAAAGCCGCCGTTTCCCAAGCCGACGATCAAGCCTCCGGTCTTCAAGCAGCCCTGAAAGGCGCCTTCAACCTTCGGTCGATGGCCGGGCCCGGAATCCACTTCCGGGACCCGGTCTTCTTTCATGTGTTCAGTCACGTTTCAGCCGGCCCACTCCCGAAGGCCGAATGCGGTGGCTACGCGGGCCGTCACTTGCGGTGGCGCTCCAGCTGCCGAACCTTCGATGACCGAGCAGCCTGACCCAGCTCAGCACGCATCCCGCAGCGGCGCGGTTAAGAGACGTTTGACCTTGGCGACGGCTCCGGGACCCAGACTCCCAGGCGCCCCGGTCCGATTCCTGAATGAATGAACGAGCCGGCCACGGTTCGATTTTTGACGAATTAACGCGCACCCTTGACACTCGAACAATTGTTCGATTAGTCTCGACTCGTCGACGCCATGCTCACCGCCCCCGCCTTCGACCCCGCTCAGCTCCCCGGCGACGTGACCCTCGACCACGTCATACCTGCCCGCTCCCCGGACACTACCCCCTTGCCGGCCGATCTCCGGCCCGAGCTCGCCGCGGCGCTCGGTAGCCGCGGGGTCGACCGGCTCTACACACACCAGGCCGAGGCCTACGCCCACGTCCGCGCCGGCCGGAACGTGGTGGTGGTGACGCCCACGGCCAGCGGCAAGACCCTCTGCTACAACCTGCCCGTCCTCCAGGGCCTCATGGAACGTCCGGACAGCCGGGCCCTCTACCTCTTCCCCACCAAGGCGCTGGCCCAGGACCAGCTGGCCGAGCTCGGCGCACTGACCAGCCGGCTGCCGATCGACGTCAAGGTGGCCGTCTACGACGGGGACACTCCGCCGGGCCAGCGGACCGCCATCCGGGAGGGCGGCCACATCGTGCTGACCAACCCGGACATGCTGCACACGGGCGTCCTTCCCCACCACACCCGCTGGCGCAAGCTGTTCTCCAGCCTCGACCACGTGGTCGTCGACGAACTCCACACCTACCGGGGCTTGTTCGGCAGCCAGGTCGCCAACCTGCTGCGCCGTTTGAAGCGGGTCTGCGCCTTCTACGGCTCCAACCCGCGCTTCGTCTGCGCATCGGCCACGATCGCCAACCCGCGGCAGCTCGCCGAGCGGCTGCTGGAGGAGGAGGGAGTGGCGCTGGTGAATCGCAACGGCGCGCCCCGCGGCGAGCGGCGCCTGGTCTTCTACAACCCACCACTGATCGATCGCCGGCTGGGGCTGCGCCGAAGCTCGCTCCTGGAAGGCAAGCGGATCGCGGCCCCCTGGATCAAAGTGGGGACCCAGACCATCGTGTTCTGCCGCTCCAGGCTCCAGGTCGAGGTGATGCTGAGCTACCTGCAGGAGTCCCTTCTGCCGCGGCTCGACTCCCGCAAGCGTGTCCGCGGCTATCGCTCCGGCTATCTGCCGCTGCGGCGGCGGGAGATCGAGGCCGGCCTGCGCTCCGGCGAGGTCTGGGGCGTCGTCAGCACCAACGCGCTAGAGCTCGGCATCGACATCGGCTCGCTGCAGGCCGCGGTCATCGTCGGCTACCCGGGGACAATCGCCTCCACCTGGCAGCAGCTGGGCAGGGCCGGCCGCCGGTCCGGCTCCGTGGCGGTCTTCGTCGCCTCCAGCTCCCCGCTCGACCAGTTCATCGTGCGCCACCCCGAGTACTTCCTCGGTGCCAGCCCCGAGGAGGGCCTCATCGACCCCGACAACCTGCTGGTGCTGGCGGGCCACCTCCAGGCCGGCCTCTTCGAGCTCCCCCTGCTCGACGGCGAAAGGTTCGGGCGCAGTGACGTCTCCGGGTTGCTGGAGCTCTTCGCCGAGGACGGCGTGACCAGCCACTCCGGTGGCCGGTGGTTCTGGTCGCAGGACGCCTTCCCGGCCGAGGGGATATCGCTGCGGCGGATGGCAGCGGACAACGTGGTCATCGTCGACACCTCCGAACCCCGGCCGGAGGTCATCGGCGAGATGGACCAGTTCTCAGCCCAGGTGATGCTGCACGAGGAGGCCATCTACCTCCAGGACGGCGCGCAGTACCACGTCGACCGGCTCGACTGGGAAGAGAAGAAGGCGTACGTGCGGCCGGTCAAGGTCGACTACTACACCGATGCGCTGCTCGGGCTGAACGTCAACGTGCTGGACACCTTCGAGCACGAGCCGCTGCCCGGGCTCGACCGCAGCCACGGCGAGGTGAAGCTGACCTCGCTGGCCACAATGTTCAAGAAGATCCGGTTCCACACCCACGAGAACGTCGGCGCCGGCCCCATCAACCTGCCACAACAGACGCTGCATACGACCGCCTACTGGACGACGCTCGACCCCTCGGTCTGGGATGCACTCGGACGCGAACGCCTCGAAGCCGGCCTGCAGGGCATGGCCCACGCGATGCGCACAGTCGGCGCTCTGCGCCTGATGTGCGACCCGCGCGACCTGGGTGCCCTCGGCGAGGTACGCTCCATCGCGACCCGCCGTCCGACGGTGACCGTCTACGAGGTCTACCCGGGCGGCGTCGGCTACAGCCGGCGGCTCTATGAGCTGCACCGGGAGCTGCTCACCGGGGCCGCCGAGCTCGTCGGGGAGTGTCAGTGCGCCGACGGCTGCCCCTCCTGCATCGGTCCCCTGAGCGGCGTCGAAGGAGCCAAATCCTCTTGCCTTCGACTGCTCTCCGTGAACGCCTTGCCAGTCTAGGGGGCGCCCCGGCGGCCGCCCGGAAGCGGCGCGTCGAGAGCAGGATGCCGGCCGGCTTCGAGCCGGTGCCGACTCCCTTTGGGACGGCCTGGCGGTTCGCCGACGTGCTGCCAACGGGGCGGGTGACCGGGCTGGTGCCGCCCATAGCCCACGCCTACCTGGACACGGAGACGACCGGTCTTTCGGGAGGAACCGGCACGCACGTGTTCGCCGCCGCCGTGTGCCGGCCAATCCGCGCCGGCCTCGAGCTGGTACAGCTCTTCCTCCCCGAGCCGTCGGCCGAGGCCGCCTTCCTCAGCCTGCTCCAGGAAGAGCTTGGGCTTTCGTCAGGCCTGGCCACCTACAACGGCAGCCGCTTCGACCTTCCGCTGCTTCGCACCCGCTGGGTGATGGCCAGAATGCCCGGCGAGCTCGAGCACCCCTGCCACCTCGACCTGCTCACCCTGACCCGCGCCCTTCTCCGCCAGCGGTTGGAGAGCTGCGCGCTGCGGGTGGTCGAGGAGCGCCTCCTCGGTTTCGAGCGCGACAGTGACCTACCCGGCGCCCTGGTGCCGGACGCTTACCTCGGCTACTTGCGGGCAGGTTGGGCCCCCAACCTGGAGCTCGCCCTCGAGCACAACCGCCAGGACGTCCTCAGCCTCTTCCATCTGCATGCGCGCTTGCTCCTCCGACTGGCCGGCGAGGACCCGCGTATGGACGGCGCCGACTGGCTGGCGCTGGGCCGCCACCTCTTGCGAGCCGGGCGGCGTGCCGATGGCTGGCGGGCGCTGCGCCGAGCCGCCGAAGTCGCCGACGGCCCCGCCTCTGCGCTCGCCGGCGTGCTGCTCGCCCGGGGACTGCAGCGCCGCCGGCTGCCGGTGGCGGCGGAGCGGCTCCTCGCCAAGCTCCAGCACAGGCTTCCGGCCGAGACCGCCCTTGCCGTCTCCAGGGCGAGGCTGCTGGAGTGGTCGCTTCACCGCCCGGCCGACGCGCACGAGGTGGTGACGGCGGCGCTGCACAGAATCCGGGCCGGCAGCCCGCATCTGGCAGACCTGGAGCGGCGGCGCGCAAGACTGGAGCAGAAGCTCGCCAGGTCCACCGGCCGCACCGCCCGCGCCAGGCAATCCGAGCTCTTCCCGGGCTGGTGACGGTGCGGACGAGAAGCCGGACCGGCCGCCGCACTACACTCACCGGGGGGAGCGGCGAAATGCAATGGAAGGTGGCGGTTGTCGAAGATGACCGGCGGCTCGCGCGCGCGGTAACCGCCGGCCTGCGCCGCGAGGGCTACCAGGTGCGCACGGCCGGCTCGGCCGAGGAAGGATTCGGCATGGTCCAGGCCTGGAGGCCGGACGTCATCCTCCTGGACCTGATGCTGCCGGACAACGAGGGTCCCGAACTGTTCGCGCGCTTTCGCAGCCTGACCGGCGCGGCGCTGGTCGGGATGACGGCCCGCTCGATGCTCGCGGATGTGGTGGCCGGCCTGCGGCTGGGCGCGGACGACTACATCACAAAGCCCTTTGCGATGGAGGAGCTGTCCGCCCGCGTCGGCGCGCTTATCAGGCGGCTGCACGGCGCCCACGAGGAGCTGTTGGAGGTAGGCGACCTGGCCGTCGACCTCGCTGGAGGCACCGCGCAGCGGGGCCGAATGGAGCTGCAGCTCACGGCCACCGAGTTCCGCATCCTCGCCTTGCTGGCCTCCAAGCCAGGCAAGATCGTCAGCCAGGCGCAGATCGCCGGGGCGGTATGGCCCAGCGAGGCGTGCCCCGAATCCAACGCGGTCGAGGTGCACGTGGCACGCCTGCGCCGGAAGCTCGACGAGGGGGGGTCCGTTCCCCTGCTGCACACCGTTCGAGGCATGGGTTACACGCTTCGAAACGGCGGCAAGCGTTGAAAATCGAGGCTTTCGTAACGCACCCCGGCTCCCCCCTGCTCAGCCGCCGCCTGCGCCCATACCGCCTCGCGGGCTGGAGCCTCTAGCCCCCTTGACGGTGGAGCTTCGCGCCACGCCGACAAGGGCCTGCCTTCAGGCGATAGCCGGTGGGCTGGCGGTCCTGGCCGTCGGCGGAATAGTCGCGTACGAGCTGGTCAGTCCGGCCTCGCTGTCCGGTAGGGGCCGGCTTCTCACCGTCGCACTGCTGGCGCTCGGAGTCGCGGCCGCCGACCAGTGGCCGGTCAAGCTGGCGACCGGACGCAAGTTCAGCCTGGGCGGGGTGCCCGCCGTCGCCGCCCTGCTGCTGATGCCGAACGCCCTGGCTCCGGCGGCCATCGCCGCCGCCCGGCTGGCCGGGGAGTTCGCCTACAGCCGCAAGCTCGGCTCTGCGGC
>JALYYF010000487.1 GCA_030946725.1 Candidatus Dormiibacterota bacterium | reverse complement strand
GTTGGTGGAGCGAATCGGATTCGAACCGACGACCTCCTCCGTGCGAGGGAGGCGCTCTCCCAGCTGAGCTATCGCCCCATCACGCGATCGGTACCCGCCCGGCCAGTATACCTGCGCCCCTAGAATGGCCCGATGATCGGCTGGGGGCCTCGAGCAGCGCTGCTCGCAGGCTTCCTGATCCTGATCGCAGCCTGCCAGGGCCCCGCCTTCGGTCGGCAGTCCACGGGGACCAGCCCCACCGCCTCCCCCAGCACGGCCGGGCGGCTGGCCGCAGCCGACGCCCGCCTCTTCGCCGGCGACTACGACGGAGCCGAGGCCGGCTACCAGGCGCTGGTAAAAGAAGGCGTCCCCGGCGCGGCGGCGCACTACTCGACACTGCTTGCCTACCAGACTCGGCTGCCGGAAGCCGTGGCCCAGGCCCGTGCCGGTGTCAGCCTCAAAGCCGACTCCGACTCGCTGGGTCGCCTCGCCCGCGCCCTCGACTGGTCGGAGGACGTGTCGGGCGCCGTGGCCGCCGGCGCCCGCGCCGTCCAGGCCACGCCCATCACGCCGCTCGCGCACGTCTTCTATTCAGAGGCGCTGGCCGACGCCGGCCGCTTCAGCGAATCGGAGCGGGAGCTGCGGGCCGCGGAGCAGGTGGTCTCCAATGGCTACCAGCGCTCCGAGCTCGACCGCGAGTGGGCCAACCTCTACCGGGACCGAGGGCAGTACCAGTCAGAGCTGAACTACCTCGAGCTGGCCGTCAAGGAGCTGCCGTCGTTCCCGGAACGCCAGCTCGAGCTCGTGCGCTATGACTACGTCAATCAGAAGGCCGCCTCGGCCCAGGCCATCCTGGACAGGCTCGCCGGCGGTCCCAACAAGCGCAACTACTGGGTGCTGGTGGGGGGCGGCGGGGCGGCATTCATCGGCGGCGACGCGAACCACGCGGGCGCTCTGTTCTCGGCGGCCGCCCAGGTTCGCCCCGGCGGCGCCGACGCGGTCCTCGGGCTGGCGGAGCTAGACGTCGCGGTCAAACGCGACTTCAACGCGGCCCACGACCTGCTGGTCGACGCACTCAAGAAGGACCCGAGCTCTGCGGAGGTCTACCGCTACCTCCGCTACCTGGACCTGCTCGTCCTGAAGAAGGACGCGGACGCCGAGCTCCAGTCTCTGGTTCCCCAGCCGCCTGGAGACCTGGTCGCTGCTCGCAAGGCGGCCATGGACAGGGTGAACGGCTATCGCGCCGCGGTGGGGGTGCCGCCGCTCAGCGAAGACGCCGCCGTCGCGGAGGGCGCCGAGGCCCACGCCTACTTCTATCTCTTCAACTTCGGCCAGTCGCAGCTGCAGGGGCTCGGCATCCATACCGAAGACCAGGCCCTTCCCGGCTTCAGCGGGGCCAACAGCCTCCTCCGCGACCGCAAGTTCGGGTACGCGGGCAACTGGGGAGCGGAGGTCATCAACCACGTGGCCATCCCCGACGGCAGCATCCAGGTCTGGATCGACTCGGTGTACCACCGCTACCCGCTGCTGGCCCGGGAAACCTCGGTGGCGGGCTACGGGCAAGCCGGATTCGGTATTGCCAGCATCTCTGTCATGGATCTCGGCGTCGCGGATCCCGGCCGAAGCGACCCGATCGTGTATCCCGTGCCCGACCAGGCCGACGTCCCGGCATACTTCAACGGCCAGGAGGTCCCCGATCCGGTGCCCCAGGGGGCGACCTATCCGGTCGGCTATCCGGTCACCTTGCAGGTGGGCGCCGGCCAGACTCTCACGGTCACCAGTGGCCGGCTGTTCGGCTCCGACAACCAGGAGGTGCCGAGCTACACCCTGCAGCCGGGGGCCTCAGGGGTGACCCAGTCCGAGTGGGCGCTGCTCGCCCAGCACCCTCTCACGCCCGGTGCTCGCTACACGGTCGAGGTGATCGGCAAGGTGGACGGCCAGGATTTCTCGAAGAGCTGGTCGTTCGCTGTCGCCCGCCAGTAACGCTCCGGCCTGCTTCATATACTCCAGCCATATGTCCTTCTTGAGTCGGAGCCGCCTCCCCGACGGCGTCGATCCGGCGCGGGTGCCGCCCGGGCAGACGCTGACGGCGCCCAACAAGTGGCCGCTGCTCCACTTCGGTCCGGTGCCCCCGACCGACCTCGAGCACTGGGACCTGAAGGTCTTCGGGTCTGTCGAGAACGAGGTGGCCTTCGACTACCAGGAGATCCGCTCCCTCCCGGTCAAGGAGGTGGTCGCCGACATCCATTGCGGACGGGCTGGAGCAGGCTCGGTGACACCTGGAGGGGTGTCGCCATCCAGGACCTGCTGGCGCGCGTGAAGCCCCTCGCGGACGCCACCCACGTGATGGCTCACTGCGAGTACGGCTACTCCACGAGCGTTCCGCTTGACGTGCTCGACGACGAGGACGTGCTGCTCTGCTACGGCTGGAACGGGGAGGACCTCAGCGTCGAGCACGGCTTCCCGCTGCGCCTGCTGATACCGAAGAAGTACTTCTGGAAGTCCGCAAAGTGGCTGCGAGGGCTGGAGTTCATGCCGCGCAACCGGCTCGGATTCTGGGAGCAGCGCGGCTATCACGACGAGGCTGACCCCTGGAAGGAGCAGCGCTACTGGTAGCTCGCCGCAGCCCGGCGGCGGGCACGCGGGCGAGACTGCGGTGGAGGGTTGCTCGATGGCGCCCCTGATCACGCTCACGACTGACTTCGGCACCGGTTCGCCGTACGTGGCCGCTATGAAAGCGAGGCTCCTCGCGGGTTGTCCGCACGCGTTACTGGTCGACGTCTCGCATGCCGTCGGCGCCTTCGACATCCACGCGGGCGCGTTCGTCGTCTGGGCCGGGACGCGGGAATTTCCGCCGGGATCCGTTCACCTGGCGGTGGTCGACCCCGGCGTCGGCGGCGTGCGCCGGCCGCTGGCGCTGCAGATCAAAGGCTCCTGGTTCGTCGGTCCCGACAACGGTGTCTTCGGCATGGTGCTCGACGACGCGCAGAGAGCGGCTGCTGGAGTGGTCGTGGTGGACCTGCGGCGCCCTCCCGACGCGTCCGCGACCTTCGAGGGACGCGATGTCTTCGCCCCGGCGGCAGCGGCCCTGGCGGCTGGCAGACCACTGGCGACCGTGGGCATCGAGGTGCAGGACGAGCCCGTGCGACTGCCTGCGCGTCCGCCGTCGGTGCTCTGGGTGGACAACTTCGGCAACCTGGTGACCAGCCTGAGGCCGCCGGTGCTCGGCCTCCGCGTCGGCGGCCGGGATGTCCGCGAAGCTGCCCGAACCTACGCCGAGGCGCCCCCCGGTCGACCCTTCTTCTACGTGGGCTCCATGGGGCTCGTCGAGGTGGGGGTGAGGGAAGCCAGCGCAGCGGAGCTGCTCGGCGTGGGTCCGGGCGCGCCGGTGGAGCTTCTCTGACCGAGCCCACGAGACCTTCTTAACAACCACCGTTGGCGTCGCGGGATGAGCGCTCTAGCCTGGCCTCCATGCGACTTCGCCGCCTCTCGCCGGGACTTCGAGCTTCGCTCCGGCCCCTGCTCGCCGCCGCGTCAATTCCCCTTCTGCTGCTCGGCGCTCTCCCGGCATGCGGCCAGGCGCCCGCCTCCCCGAGCGGACCGGCCGGTGGGGACTTCCGCCTCTGGCAGGACGCCTCGATCTTCACCGCCGTCCGCTCGCTGCTGGCGGCGGCCGGCGCCGGCCAATCCCTCTGGGTGGAGATGTATGAGTTCGACCGCCCAGACCTGGAGCAGTCGCTGGTGGAGGCCAGAGGGAGAGGCGCGGACGTCCGGATAATCGTCGACCGGACGGTCGCGCCGAGCGAACGCACCGCTGGCCGGCTGGCGGCCCGTGGGCTTGCCGTGCGCGCCTACCCGGTCGACGACAGCCGCCACCAGATCGACCACGTCAAGCTGCTGATCTCTGGGCCGGAAAGCCTGGTGGGTGGAATGAACTGGGGTCGCCACAGCTGGGCCAACCATGACTACGTCTTCGAGACGAGGCGGCCCGATGTCCTGCCCAGGCTCCGTGCGATCTTCGAGCAGGACTGGTCTGTCGCCGGCGGCCATCCGGCGCCCCTGGCGCCGTCCCCGGGACCGGTCGCCCAGACCGCTCCAGGGGAAGAGGTCCGCGCAATGTTGCTGGGCGCCATCCAGCAGGCCGAGCGAGCGGTTTCGGGCGAGGTCTTCGTGCTCACCGACCCGGACGTGCTGGTCTCCCTCGCCGACGCCAGGCGGCGTGGCGTGCATGTACGGCTGCTGCTGGACCCGGCGCAGGATCCCAACCTGGCGCCCTACCGGTTGCTGCGGGCGGCCGGAGTGGAGGTGCGCTGGTACCCGGTGCCACGAGGCGCCAAGCTGCACGCAAAAGCGGGCCTCTTCGACGGCCGGCGGCTCCTGGTCGGCTCCGCCAACTGGAGTCTGAGCGGCCTGTCGGTCAACCACGAGCTCGACCTGATGGTGGAAGACCAGCTCGCCGCGCAGGCATTCTCCGAGCGGTTCGAACGCGACTGGGCGGCGAGCGGCTAGGACGCTATGAAGAAGGTCGAGCTAGGCGTGCGCGCGACGCTGCCAACG
>JALYYF010000470.1 GCA_030946725.1 Candidatus Dormiibacterota bacterium | reverse complement strand
GGCGCCGAGATGAACATAGCCGAGAGCTGCCTGGACAAGTGGCTGCAGGGCCCGGAGCGCGACAAGGCCGCCCTGGTCTGGGAGGGAGAGCCCGGGGAGGTCCGGCGCCTCACCTACCTCGAACTGGACCGCGAGGTCGGCAAGCTGGCGCGGGGACTCCGCCGCCTGGGCCTTGAGAAGGGCGAGCGGGTGGCCGTCTTCATGCCCATGACGCCTGAGGTGGTGGTCGCCCTGCTGGCCTGCGCGAGGCTCGGCGCCATCGCGCTGCCGGTCTTCAGCGGCTACGGTCCTGGCGCCATCGCCAGCCGGCTCAACGACGCCCAGGCCAGTCTGCTGCTGTGCGCGGACGGCTTCTACCGCCGGGGCCAGGTTGTGGCGATGAAAGAGACGGCGGATCAGGCACTCGCGAACGCTCCCAGCGTGCGACATGTGGTCGTGCTCCGCCGAGTCGGCCGGCACGTTCCCTGGACCGAGGGCCGTGACCTGGAATGGTCGGACGTGATCGCGACGGAGGAAGACGGCGGCGCGTCGACCGAGGTTCTGGATCCCGAGGCGCCGCTCCTCCTCATCTACACAAGCGGCACCACCGGAAGGCCCAAGGGAGCGGTGCACGTGCACGCCGGGTTCCCCCTCAAGACCGCGCAGGACATGGCCCACGGCTTCGACGTCGGCCGGGACGACGTCATCTTCTGGGTGACCGACATCGGCTGGATGATGGGGCCCTGGCTGATCTTCGGCAGCCTCCTGCACGGGGCCACCATGGTGCTCTACGAGGGCACGCCCGACACTCCGGGCGCCGATCGTCTCTGGCGCATGGTGGCCGATCACCGGGTGACGGTTTTGGGCGTGTCGCCGACCCTGATCCGGGCGCTGATGGGAGCGGGCGACGAGCTCCCTCGACGGCACGACCTGTCCAGCATCCGCATCCTGGGAGGCACCGGAGAGCCCTGGAACCCCGAGCCGTTCATGTGGTTCTTCCGGGAGGTCGGCCGCAGCCGGGTGCCGGTCATCAACTACACCGGCGGCACCGAGATCTCGGGCGGGATCCTCTGCGGCAACGTGCTCAGCCACCTGCGGCCGTGCTCCTTCGCCGGGCCGCTGCCCGGCATGGCCGCCGACGTCCTGGACGAGCAGGGACGCAGCGTCCGCGGTGAGGTCGGCGAGCTGGCGATACGTCAGCCCTGGCCCGGCATGACGCGCGGATTCTGGGGCGGCCCGGAGCGCTACCTGGAGACCTACTGGTCGCGCTTCCCGGACGTCTGGGTCCACGGGGACTGGGCGTACGTCGCCGACGACGGCCTCTGGTACGTCCTCGGGCGCTCGGACGACACCATCAAGGTGGCGGGGAAGCGGCTGGGGCCGGCCGAGGTCGAATCCGTCCTGGTGGAACACGCGGCGGTGGTGGAATCCGCCGCGATCGGCGTGCCGGACGAGCTGAAGGGCGAGTCGCTCGTCTGTTTCGTGGTGCTGCGGGCTGGGGAGGTGGGCTCCACGGCCCTGTCGGAGGAGCTGAGGGACCGCGTGGCCGGTGCGCTCGGCAAGCCGCTGAAGCCTCGGGCGGTGAAGTTCGTTGCGGAGCTGCCGAAAACGCGCAACGCCAAGATCCTCCGGCGGGTCGTCAAGGCCGTCTACCTGGGACAGGACCCAGGAGATCTCTCTTCCCTGGAGAACCCCGCCGCGCTCGATGCCATCGGCGCGGCCCGTGGCTGAGTCAGCAGCGGCCGGCGCCAAGCCCAGCCTCGCACTGCGGCCGGCTGACTGGCTGCAGCTGGCGCTGTTCTGGCTGGGAGGCTTCTCTCTCAGGGTCACGCTGCTGGCGGTCCCGCCCGTGATCCCCCAGATACACCGTCAGCTCGGCCTCGACGAGAAGGGCGTCTCCATCCTGACCGGGCTGCCGGTTCTCCTGCTGGCGGCCGCGGCCGTTCCCGGGGCGGTGCTCATCGCGCGCATCGGACCACGAAGAGCCCTGGTCACGGGCCTGGTGGCGATCGCCGCCGGCTCCGCGCTGCGCGGCCTGGGGCCGAGTCTGCAGGTGCTCTTCGGGGCCACGCTGCTGATGGGTGTCGGCGTGGCTGTCAGCCAGCCCGCCTTCCCCACCCTGACCCGCGACTGGTTTCCGCAGCGCGTCGCTCTGGCCACCGCTGCCTATGCCAACGGACTGCTGGTCGGAGAGACCGTGCCGGCCTCGCTGACCGGACCGTTGGTGCTCCCCGCCCTCGGGGGCAGCTGGCCGCTGAGCTTCCTCTTCTGGTCACTGCCGGTCGCGGTGACCGCAATCTTGATCGCTCTCCTCACCAGGCAGGCGCCGCCGGACCCGGCCCTGCCGCGGCGCTGGTGGCCTGACTTTCGAAGTCCGCGCCTGTGGGTGCTCGGGATCGTCATGGGCTGCGCGTCCGCCGCCTATTTCGGGGCGAACACCTTTCTGCCGGACTTCGTGAGGGCCACCGGCCGGCCACAGTTCAAAGACGCCTCTCTCACGGCCATCAACATCTGCCAGGTGCCCGCCTCGATCCTGGTCATGAGCGTGGCGCAGCGCCTGGTCGGCCGGCGCTGGCCGTACCTGGTGGCCGGCGGCCTCATCGCCTCGGGAAGCGCCCTTCTCGCCCTCACCCCCGGAGCCTGGGTGGTCGCCGGCGCCGGGCTCGTCGGCTTCGGCGCGGCACTTACGCTGGTCCTCACGCTGGCGCTCCCCCCACTCCTGGCCGGGGCCGGGGACGTGCCCCGCTTCAGCGCAGGAGTGTTCTTGATCATGTACAGCTGTTCCTTCGCCGGGCCTCTGCTGGGAGGGGCGGCCTGGGACGCCACTGGGTCTCCCGTGACGCCCTTTCTGTCGCTCGCCGCGTTCGGACTTCTGATGAGCGGCCTCTCGTTCTCGCTGCCAGTCATTCGAGGGCGCTCCTGAGATGGAGCAAGAGCTGGCCCGCGAGCTCACCGCCATGGCCGAGGAGGACCAGCGGGTCCGCGCTGAGCTGGCGTGGGACGGCCACCTCTTCCGCGGCTACCACCCGAGAATGGCGGAGGTGCACAGCCGCAACGCCGAGCGCCTGCGCGAGATCATCGACCAGCATGGATGGCCCGGCCGCACGCTGGTCGGCGACCGGGCAGGGCGCGCGGCCTGGCTGATACTGCAGCACGCGATCGCCTATCCGCAGCTGATGCGGAGCGGGCTCCAGCTGATCAGGGATGCCTCCGAACGGGGCGAGGTGTCCCGTGCCGAGGTGGCGGTGCTGGAGGACAGGATCCGGATCCTCGAGGGACGGCCGCAGCTCTACGGGACGCAGTACGAGTGGGACGACCACGGCGAGATGAGCCCCCTTCCCGTCGAAGACTCGAAAGGGGTCGACGAGCGCCGTCTTGCAATCGGGCTGCCCCGCCTGCGTGAGAGCACCACCCGGGTCAGGGAGGGAGCGAAGGCCGCCGGAGAGCTGCCACCGGGAGACCTCCCCCAGCGCCGCCAGGAGTCAGAGACCTGGGCCCGCATGGTCGGCTGGCGAACCTGATTTGTCATCTCCCTCCCCCTTGCCTTGCGGGGAGCGTAAGGGAGGGGGTCCCTTCGTCAGGGGGCGGTCCCCGGTTCGATCGAGCGTGCGGGGCGTGTCTCGGCCAGGCCCGCCAGCTGGTCGGGCCGGACCGGAACGCGGCGGAGGCGCCGGCCGGTGGCCTGCCGCATGGCGGCGGCGATGGCCACCGGCGAGGCGATCAGCGGCGGCTCGCCCACTCCCTTCACTCCGTAGGGCGCCTCGGGCTCGGCGTCCTCCACCAGGACGGAATCCACGGCAGGCATGT
>JALYYF010000506.1 GCA_030946725.1 Candidatus Dormiibacterota bacterium | reverse complement strand
GCGCTCTCGGCGCACCTTCCTGGTCCTCGCCGACCCCAAATTCGACCCCTCCGAGACCCAGGTCGCCTCTTTCATCATCAAGCTCCACGGATTCCGCCGCCGTGGGCTCCGGCGCCAGCTCGACGTCCCAGCCTCCGCTTTCCGAGTCCTGATGACCCACGACGCCGGCGGCCGCGCGATCCTTCTGTGGCAGCTGCCCGGCCGGCACGTGGCCGAGCTGCGCCGAGCCCTGGACTCCTCGTTCGGCGTCGCCGCTGTCCGCCTCGAGCCCGGGGCGCACCTGCTCCCAAAGCCCGTCGTGGGCTATCAGGCGCGCCTCGAGCTCCAGCCCGGACGCCGCGATGACTGGCCGTTTCGCCGGCTTCCGATAGCTCTCGATCCCAAGTCGGACTTCGCCCATGCAACCGCCCGCCCGAGACCTGGCGAGCTCCGAGTCGTCGCGCTGGACGTCCGTCCGCTGCCCCCTCAGAGTTGGCGCGGCTGGATAGCGTCGGTTCTCGGCGAACGCCAAAAGCCCACCAAGGCCCTCGACGAGGCTGACCGCTTCCAGCAGCAGGACGAGCAGCGGGCGATCTGGCACAAGGTCGTCGACAAGCAGGGGAACCGGGATCCGCTCTTTGAGGTCCAGACTCTGGCCCTCGCAGTGGCTCCCGGGCGACAGGACGCTCGGCAGGCGATCGCCAACCTCCGGGGCGGCTTTGACCAGTGGCTCAGTAACAACTTCTTCGAGGCGGTGGGATGGCGCACCTGGGGCTCCAACGCCTTCTGGCGCGCCCCAGGCTTCGACCATCGGCTGGCGACCGCCCGTTTCACCTCAGACCACGTGATGGCCGGCTGGGAGCTCGGCAAGCTGCTCACGCCTCCGGACACCCACAACACCTGCCCCGACGTCGTCCGCCTAGAGGCGGCGGAGCTACAGCCCCCTGAGGAGGTCGTGCAGAAGAGGCGCAGGGGCGTGACCGTGGCCATGCTGCCAGGCGATCGCGAGGCGGTCCTCACCCCGGACGACCTCACGACCCACGTCGACGTCATGGCCCCCACCGGCGCCGGGAAGTCGACCCTCCTCGGCAACATGGTCTTGGGCTGGGCGGACCTGGGTCTCCCCTGTGTCCTCGTCGACCCCAACAAGGGCGACACCGTGACCTATGTCCTCGACCGGCTGCCGCGCCGGCATTGGGATCGGGTCGTCCTCATCGACCCCTCGAGGCAGGACCGCTCGGTCGCGATCAACGTCCTTGACACTCCTGCCCGGCACGGCACCGTGGCGGACCAGGTCGTCAGCGTCTTCGCGCGCAGCTACGGACAGTACTGGGGCCCGCGCGGGGCAACCATCCTCCGCATGGCTGTCCTCACCCTTCTCAGGCATCCTGGCTCGACCCTCTGCGACGCCAGCCGCCTGCTGCTCGACGAGCACGTCCAGCGCGAGCTGACCCAGGACCTGCACGACGAGGGCCTGGAGATGGCCTGGAAGGCCTACGAGCCGGCGCAGGCCGAGAGCCTGCTCTGGAAGCTCTCCGACGTCCTCGCCTTCCGCCCCGAGGTCCGCCACTTGCTCGGCCGGCCGCGCTCGACCGTCGACCTCTCCAAGGGCCTCAGCGAAGACGCCATCGTGCTGATCTCGCTGCCCACTGGGCAGATCGGGGAGGACACCAGCGCCCTCCTCGGCGGCCTCCTCATCTCCCGCATTTGGCAGATCATCCAGGGGCGCAGTGCCGTCCCCGTGGAGCAGCGTCGGCACTTGCTGACCGTCATCGACGAGTTCCCAAAGCTCGTCAGCGTGCCGACCTCCTGGAAGGAGTTCCTCGCCGAGGCTCGCGGTTACCGCGCCCCTCTCGTCCTCGCCCACCAGGACCGCTCCCAGCTCGGCGGCGGAGACCTCGCGAGCGCGGTCGACAGCAACGCCCGGACCAAGGTCTTCTTTCAAATGGAGCACGACGACGCCAGGGTCGCCGCCACTCAGGCCAGGCCCCTCACGGCAGCGCAGTTGGAGGGCCTGGAGCGCTTCCACGCCGCCGTACGCCTCTGCGTGGACGGGCACGTCAAGCCGGCCTTCATCGCCCCCACGCCGGTCCCCAGGGCCAGTCTGGGCCATGCCCGGGCGCTCGCCGAGCACTCGCTTCGGCGGTATGGGCGAGCCACGACCGATAGCGACGCCGAGGGCGCACCGCCGGACCCGCGCCGGCACGACCCCCGCCAGGAGGAGGCGCTCGATTGGGACGCGTGAGGCAGCCTGACCTGTTCGCGGACGGCTTCGTTTCAGGCTTCGTTTCAGGCTTCGCCAGTAGTAACGAAGGCTGTACCGAAGGCGCTCCGTATTCAACGAACGCCTACCGTCTGAGGGGGGCCATGAATGCGGAAGATCCTTCGGATCGGTCTGCATTCAGACGGGAAGGCGAAGGCGAGCGGCCGGCTGAGCCAGCCGCGAGCGTCAGGGATGTTGCGGGCGGCGAGCCCTCGGGCGTGCGCGAGTGCGACCCGGGTGACCGCCGCCGGTGGCAGGTGCGGCCCAGGACGCCGGTGGTGGCTGAGGATGACGAATGGCCGGAGGGCCAGCGGCTGGCCAGGGCTGAGTTGGCCAGGCTGGCCCGAGGTCTCGGCTCTCGGGATCGGGCGCTCCTAGCCCTCCTTAGCGAGCACAGCACTCTGACGACCCGGGACCTCGAGGCGCTCCTCTTCCCGAGCCTGCGCGCGGCGCAGATGCGCCTCCTCAAGCTGCGGCCGCCAGTCGTTAAGCGGGATCGCCGCCACGGATCCATGGTCTGGATCCGGAACGCCGAAGGCCTGGGGCTGGTCATGCGTTGGAGCCGGACGCCCGCCGGCTCCTGGGCCAAGCTGCCGGCCGTCTATCTGCTCCGTCAAAAGGGCGCCCTGGTCCTGGCCGCCATCCGAGACCTGGACAGCGCCGGGACGCAGCGGCTGGTCCAGCGCGCATACAACGCCGCCTACTTCGCCACCCAGCTCGAGCACGACCTCGGCGTAACGGGTTTCTTTGCTGGCCTGGCCAGAGCCAGTCGGCAACTCTCCGACCAGGGGCTCGACGCCTGGATGGGCGAGGCCGCGATGCGTCGGCGCTACCAGGAGCGCGGCGGCGAGCAGGCGCCTGCGCCGGATGGCTGGGGCCGCTACCTGGCCGGCGACCGGGAGGTCACCTTCCAGCTGGAGTGGGACCGCTCCACGGAGCCGCCGACCGCGATCACCGCCAAGGCCAAGGGCTATGGCGCCTTCTACGATGGCCGCCCGGGCGGAGAGTTCAACCACGTGCTCTGGGTCGCCGACCGGGAGCCTCGAGAGCGAAGCATCCGCCAGGCGGTGGACGCCGCTAAACCGGACGCCCGCCATGTCTCCCACTGGACGACGACCGCCGAGCAGCTGCTCCTCCGGGGCGTCCTCGGAGTCGTCTGGCAACCGATGGGCGAGGGGCCGCGCAAGGCCTTGCCCCAGCTCCCGGGTCGACCCAACGCTAGTCATGCCCTCGAGGACTGCTTGGGCCGCCGAGGCTGGTGGGAGCGACGCCCTGTCACGAGTGAGGGTCTATAGGTGGCTACCTGGGTCGCCGAGGTGTTAAATGCCCCCCAGGAGCAACCTCATGAACCAGACGCTTCTGAACGAGCGCATGGACACGATCGTCGGCGTCGTCCTCCTGACCATCGCCCTGTTGGTGGGCGGCGGGCTCTGGCTCTACGTGAGGCTCGCCCAGCGGTTGGCCGAAGCCCGGGTCAACGCCTTCTGGGCGGACCGATATCGGGACCACTACGCGCGCATGGCCGAGCTCGAGGCCTACGAAGCCGCGGGCGAGCTGCCGGTCCGTATCACCCGCGAGTACCTGACCTCGGACGAGTTCACCTGGGAGGCGGACGCCCTCGAGCAGCGGGGGTACGAGCTCGCGCACGAGCCCTTCACCAGCGCCGAGGGCCTGATCGTCGTCACCTACCGGCTCGAGGAGGAGCCGGCGGAGGAGTACCCCGTCCAGGAGTACTGGGGCTAGAGACCGGACGGAAGCCGGCTCGGCAAGTGGGGGGAAGGCCTATGGCCTGATCTGACCTCACCGACCCCGCCCAACAGAAAACCGCCGCGCCATGCCTGCAAAGCGAGCGCGACGGCAAGCCAACACCCCTTGTGAAGGAGTTAGCCGTGTCCACTGTATCGCAGAAACCTGCGGAGTCCTGGACGCCCTGCACGCACCAGGCCCACCTCGACGAAGTCCGCATCCACCACGAGGACGTGGCCGCCCACCCGTACGACCGGGGCGCTCAGGAGGCGCTCTGGGA
>JALYYF010000448.1 GCA_030946725.1 Candidatus Dormiibacterota bacterium | reverse complement strand
GACCGCGAGTCGGGCCGCAAGCCGGCGTACTTCGAACCTCTGCGGGACCTGGTTCCCGGGCGGCGGCTGGCGCTCGGCCTGGTCGACTACGAGGGCGACGAGGAGCGGACCCGAGAGCTCGTCGAGGCGGCGGTCACCGGCAGCGGTGGCATGGAGTTCGCGATCGCCACGGAGTGCGGAATGGCCCGCATCGACGAGCGCGGCCCGGAATCGCCGTCGCTGGAGCGCCTGCTGGAGCTCCACGCCCGCTTCGCGGCCCCGGTCCGCTAGCGCCGGCCGAGGGCGCCCGGCGGTTCCCAGCGCGCCCGGTGCCCCTCTTCACGGTCGGCCATTCGAACCGCAGCCTGGAGGAGCTGGTCGCGCTCCTGCGTGGGCACGGCGTCGATGTCGTGGCCGACGTGCGCACTGCGCCCGGCTCGCGCCGGCTCCCGCACTTCAGCCGGCCCGCACTGGCGGCGCTGCTGCCGCCCCGCGGGCTGGACTACGTCCACCTGCCCGAGCTGGGCGGCTTCCGCCGCCCGGCTCCTGACTCGCGCAACGACGGCTGGCAGAACCGGAGCTTTCGCGGCTACGCCGACTACATGTCGACGGCCGCGTGGCGGACCGGCCTGGAGCGGCTGATCGCCCTGGCCGCCGACCGGAATCTCGCGGCGATGTGCGCCGAGGCGGTGCCCTGGCGCTGCCACCGGAGCCTGATCGCCGACGCCCTGGTCGCCCGCGGGCTGACCGTGACGCACCTTCTGGGCCCGGGCCAGGCCCGCTCACACGCCCTGACGCCGTTCGCCAGCGTCGACGGCGATCGCATCACCTATCCGGCGCCCGATAGACTGCCCTTGGATGGGTAAGCGGCGGGTGCAGCAGACGCGGCAGGTCCGCCAGGTCAGGCGGGTCAAGCCCAAGGTGACGCCGGCGGCGCCACCTGCGAGCGCACCCCAGCAGCGCCGGCAGCGGGAACGCTACGTGCAGTCGGGCGGAATGCTGCAGGGGTACTCGCCCGAGCTGGCGGTGCGCATCGGTTGGTACGCGCTGGCGGCGGCCGTCATCTGCCTCCTGGCCATGGCGCTGATACTTCTCCTCCTGCCTTACGGCTGGCCGGTGCGCATCGTGGCCGCCCTCGTCTGGGTGGTGCCGATCGCCTTCGGGGCCAGCTTCATCGTCCCGGGCGTGCGCCTGGCCTTCAAGGACCGCAAGGAGGAGCCCCGGATGGTCCAGGGACAGCTGCAGGGCGCGAGCGCCATCAGCACCTCCTTTGGCCTGGGCATGCTGATGCTGAAGACGCGTGGCGGCCAGGAGCAATACCTGGTCACCCCCGACAAGCTGGCCAAGGTCCCCGGCAACCAGGTGACCGTCATGGTCTCCGTGACGCCCAACCTGCGCCACGTACGCAGCATCGGCATCATGGGCCAGAAGCTGGTGCCGCGGCCGGAGCCGCCCGTTCCCGCGGTGGTCAAGCGGCTCCGGCTGCTGCCGATCGTGACGCCCATCATCCTGGCCGCGGCGGCCATCCTGGGCGCCGACGGGGTCGCCTTCCTGCCCATCCACCCCGACCTGCTGCACGCCGGGCTGGCGCTGGTCGTGGGCGCCGCGCTCGCCGCCGCGGTCTACGGGCTCTCGCTGCTCTTCCAGCGCCGCGTCTACAGGCAGGTGGAGTCGCTCATGCCCGGGGCCACCGGCTGATGGCGGTGCCGCAGGATGTCCCGATCACGCCTGAGGGCCTGGCCGACGTCAGGAAGGAGCTCGACCAGCTCGTGACCGTCCGGCGCCCGGACATCGTGTCTCGCATCAAGGCCGCCCGTGAGCACGGTGACCTCTCCGAGAACTTCGAGTATCACTCGGCCCGCAACGAGCAGTCCTTCATCGAGACCCGCATCCTCGAGCTGGAGGCGATCGTGAAGAACCACGTCCTGATCGAGGGGCGGCGGGCCGCCGACCGCGTCGAGCTGGCGAGCACGGTGACCGTGGTCGAGGAGGGCGGCCCCGAGGAGACCTACCGGATCGTGGGGCCGGCCGAGGCGGATCCGGGCGCCGGGCGCGTCAGCTTCGCGTCCGCGATGGGCAAGGCGCTGCTCGGACACCGCGTCGGTGACGAGGTGGAGGTCCACACGCCGACCGGCGCCAGCTACACGGTGCGGGTCGTAAGGATCGAATGACGGGAGCGGGCGCTTCGTCCGTCTCCTCGGAGGCGCCCTCGGCCCTGGACCAGGTCCGGGCCTGGATGGAATCCCGGGCGGTCAGCGCCGTCTTCATCTCGAACCCCGTCTCCGTCGCCTACCTGACGGGCTTTTCGACCGAGCCCCACGAACGCCTGCTGGCGCTGCTCCTGAGCCGCTCGCGGTCGGTGCTCGTGGTGCCCGGCCTGGAGGAGGAGAGCGCGAGCGCGGCAGCTCGCGGGGTGACCGTGCGGGCCTGGCGGGACGGCACCGATCCCTGGGCGGAGGTGGCGGCCGTCCTCGGGGCTTCGGGATCGGGCGGGCTGGCGGTGGAGAAGGGCGACCTGCGGCTGGAGGCGTGGGAGCGGCTGCAGGCGATCTCCGGCGCCGGGGCGCCCGTCGACGTGGGGCGGCAGATACGGGCCATGCGCGCCCGCAAACGGCCGGACGAGCTGGCCAGGCTGAAGGAGGCCGGCCGGATAACGGACGCGATGGCGGAGCGCGCGATCGGGGCCGTCAGGCCGGGTCTCAGAGAGCTGGAGCTGGCCACCGAGATAGCCCTCGCGGTGGCCGAGGCCGGCGCCCAGCTCTCCTTCGAGACGCTGGTCCAGTCAGGCCCCAATTCCGCGCTGCCTCACCTGCGGCCCAGCGTCCGCGAGTTCCAGCCTGGAGAGCTCCTGCTCATCGACTGCGGGGGGGCCTGGGAGGGCTACAAGGCGGACATCACCCGGACGATCGCCGTGGGGGGCGCCGACAGGCGTCAGCGGGAGGTCCACGACACCGTCCTGCACGCTCACGACGCGGCGGTGGCGGCGGTCCGGGCGGGCGTGCGGGCGGGGGACGTCGACCGGGCCGCTCGCGAGGTCATCGAGGCGGCGGGGTACGGCGAGCACTTCATCCACCGGACGGGCCACGGCCTGGGCCTGGAGGCCCATGAGGATCCGAGCCTCGACCCGGGCTCCGAGGTGGTGCTGGAGAGCGGAATGGTGGTCACGATCGAGCCGGGGGTCTACCTGCCCGGCTGGGGCGGTGTCCGGATCGAGGACGACGTGGTGGTCGAGGAGCGCGGCTGCCGGCTGCTGACCAACTCCTGGCGAGGGCTGGAGCCTCCCGGGGCCGCGTAGCCTTGGGACCCATGGCTACCAGCGCCGGCGTCCCCCTGCGTCCGGGGATGCGGCAGACCAGGCAGCGGCAGCAGGTGTGGGAGGCGATCCAGCGGCTTGGCGGCCACTGCACCGCGGATGAGATCACGGCCGAGCTGCAGCGGGACCGTCCGGGCTTCTCGCGGAGCACGGTCTACCGGGCGCTGGAAGCGCTCTCGACCTCCGGCGCGCTGCACGGCGTCCGGCTCGGCGACGGCCCGGTGCACTACGAGGTGGCGGGCGAGGAGCACCAGCACGCCATCTGCCAGGTGTGCCAGGGGATCCTGCACATCGAGCACGGGCTGGTGACCGAGCTCGAGGCGCACCTGGAGGAGCGGCACCGCTTCAAGCCGGTGCGGACCGAGGTCCTGGTGGTCGGCGTCTGCGACGCCTGCACCCGCGGCCGGGCCCGGCGCCCGACCCGCCGCCGAACCCTGGACCACGTCCACTTCGAGTAGGCCCGCCCGTCTCTCCCCCGCGAAGTCGGGGGAGTACCCGGCCATGCCGGGGGAGGGGGTCCAGCCGCTTTACACTCACCGCGGAATCAGGATTCGGGGCGTCTGCCCTCGCCCGGGTCTCCATAGGAGAAACAAGGAAAGCAAGATCGTCGGGACGACCATGCCGGTGCTGGAGCTGATGCTCCAGCCCAACGAGATGGTGTTTGCAGAGTCGGGCGAGCTGGCCTGGATCTCGATGGCGATCCAGCTGCGCACCGGCATGTCGGTGGGCGGCCAGCAGGGCGGCTTCATGTCGGTCCTCGGTCGCGCCATCGCGGGCGCCACCATCTTCATGA
>JALYYF010000403.1 GCA_030946725.1 Candidatus Dormiibacterota bacterium | reverse complement strand
CGTACATCTACCCCGAGGGCTTCAAGGTCAGCTCGGAGGGCCTCAGCTCGACGCCTCTCGTCATTCCCACCGGAAAGCTGGTGCGGCTGCGCATGCAGTCGACCGACGTCATCCACAGCTACTGGGTGCCCGACCTGACCGGGAAGACGGACACCGTCCCCGGCTACGACAACTACCAGTGGTTCAAGGTCGGACAACCCGGCAAGTGGCGCGGCGAGTGTGCGGAGCTCTGCGGCACCGGCCACTACACGATGCAGATCCTCGTGCAGGCCATGAGTCCGGGTGACTACCAGACCTGGGTCTCCGACCAGATGACCAAGGCCAAGGCAACGCCCTCGCCGAGCGCCTCGGCCAGCCCGGCCGCCGGCGCCAGCCCTGGGCCCAGCCCCTCGGCGAGCCCGTCCGCCAGTCCGTCGGCACGTCCGTCGGCAGCTCCCAGCGCCAGCCCCTGATCAAAGAGAGGGCCGCCATTTTCAACCGCTCTTCGGTAGTCGCGAGGACCCCTCCAGCTAGTAGGATCAAGTCTTAGATGGCAACTCTGGCTCCGCCGCGTCCGAAGAACTACGACGACACCTTCTTCAAGCCCATCAGCCTCTGGCTCACCACTACCGACCACAAGCTGATCGGGATCATGTACATGGCGACGGGCCTGATCTCGTTCGTGCTGGGCGGGATCTTCGCGCTGATCATGCGCCTCCAGCTCTCCCAGCCCAACGAGAAGGTGATCGACGCCGCGACCTACAACCAGCTGCTGTCGGCGCACGGCACGACCATGATCTTCTTCTTCGCGACCATCTTCATGACCGGGATCGCGAACTACTTCGTCCCGCTCATGGTGGGCGCCCGAGACATGGCCTTCCCGCGCGTGAACCTGCTGGGCTTCTGGATACTGCCCTTCTCAATCCTGGTCTACTACCTCGGCTTCTTCGTACCCGGCGGGGCGTTGAGCGCCGGTTGGACCGGCTACCCGCCCCTTACGGAGAAGGCGTTCAGCAGCAGCCTGGGCACCGACCTCTGGGCACTGAGCCTGATCCTCTGGGCCATCAGCGGCATCATGGCCTCGACCAACTTCCTGACGACGGTCGTCGCGCTGAGGGCGCCCGGCATGACCCTCTCACGTCTCCCGCTCTTCGTCTGGGCGCAGCTCTCGACCTCGGTCCTGCTGCTGGCGGTCGGAGCCCCGCTGGCCGGCGCCCTGACCCTGCTCGAGCTCGACCGGCAGTTCGGCACCAACTTCTTCACCACTCAGGGGCGGCCGGTCCTCTACCAGCACCTGTTCTGGTTCTTCGGGCACCCCGAGGTCTACATCATGATCCTGCCCGGCTTCGGCATGATCTCGGAGATCATCCCTGTCTTCTCCCGCAAGCCGATCTTCGGCTACGCCTCGATGGTGGCGGCGCTGTTCGGGATCCTCTTCCTCTCCGTGGCGGTGTGGGCTCACCACATGTTCACCGTCGGGATGAACATCTACGTCGAGACCTACTTCATGGTGATGACGATGCTCATCGCCGTCCCCACGGGCATCAAGTTCTTCAACTGGATCGCCACCGCCTGGGCCGGCTCGATCGACTTCCAGCTGCCCATGAAGTTCGCCTTCGGCTTCATGGCGACCTTCCTGATCGGCGGGATCACCGGCATCTACCTGAGCTCCGTGCCCGTGGACACCCAGCTGCACCAGTCCTACTACGTCGTCGCCCACCTGCACTACGTGCTCTTCGGCGGCAGCGTGATGACGATCTTCGCGGGCGTCTACTATTGGTTCCCGAAGATCACAGGGCGCATGCTGAACAAGACACTCGGTGAATGGCACTTCTGGACCGTCTTCATCGGGTTCAACGCCACCTTCCTGGTCATGCACACGCTCGGCCTGGAGGGCATGCCGCGCCGCATCGTGACATACCCGGGCGGGTTCGGCGAGGAGGGCTGGGGAGCGACCAACGTGTTCATCACCGTCGCCTCCTTCCTGGTGGCGATTTCTGTGCTGATCTTCATCTACAACCTCGTCATCAGCTGGAAGCGGGGCGAGCTTGCGGGCGACGATCCCTGGAACGGGGGAAACACCCTGGAATGGGCCACCTCGTCGCCGCCACCGCCCTACAACTTCGAACGGGTGCCGCCGGTGCGCTCCTTCATGCCCCTGCGCGAGCTCCGGGCCGAGCAGGAGCTGCGGCAGCGGCAGGCGGTCGAGGCTGGCCGGCCGTCGGGTGACGAAAGTCCGCCGGCTACGGGCGCCTGAGCTTTCTCAGCCGGACCAGTCCCGGACGCGCAGACCGCACGACGCCAGAGACGGCGTCTCTAGGTTTGCTCTTCCCCGAGTCCGGGGGGCGGCGGGGCTTCCTGCTCGGCGCCGGGAGCGTGGCCATGGCGGTTGATGCCGTCTCCACGCAGCACCCACCAGCCCAGGGCGGCCACCCCGACGGCGGCCACGATGAAAGCCCCTCCCATCATCAGGTTCGCCTGCCACCACTCGCCGATGAGATAGACCATCGCCCAATTATCAGGCTTCGGGACCGGATAACTTAAGTGGCCATCAACCTCGTAGACATCGTGATCGTCGTCGCACTCCTGGTCGGCCTGGCGAACGGCTACCGGCGGGGCTTCTGGCTGTCGCTGTTCCAGTACCTGGGCATGGTGGCCGGGGTGGTGGTCGGAGCCGCAGTGGCCCTGCCCCTGCTCAGCGCCCTGGGCGTGAGCAGCACCACCCTGCGGCCGCTCGCGGCGGCGGCAATCGTCCTCGTAGGCGGCAGCGCCGGGTCGACGCTTGGCTACTGGCTCAGCGAGCCGTTGCGCAACGCCGTGCTTCGACGGGGCATCGCCCACCCGCCGGAAATGCTGGCGGGTGCGCTCTTTTCGGGGATCGCCGTCCTCTCGGTCAGCTGGTTCCTTGGCCTGACCTTCTCCCGGGGACCGAGTCCGGACCTGGCCCGGGTTGTCCAGCAGTCCGTGATTCTCCGCCGGCTGGACGCCTTCTTCCCGCGTCCGCCAGGTTTCACGTCGGGCGTCCAGCAGGTGCTCGCCGGAGTGCCCTTCCCGCAGACCTTCGCCGGGCTCGCCCCACCCAGCGCGCAGCCGCTGGAGCTTCCGGCCTCTGCCGACACCCCGCAGGTCCGGGCGGCCGAGGCCAGCGTCTACCGGGTGGAGGGCCGAGGCTGCGGCGGCGTCGTGAGCGGCAGCGCCTACCCGGTGGCCCCCGGATACCTGATAACCAACGCCCACGTGGTTTCCGGAACCTCGGGCACCACGCTGTCGCAGGCATCGGGCACCCGTCGGGTGAATGCCACGGTGGTCCTCTTCGACAGCCGCAAGGACGTGGCCATTCTCTACGCCCCTGGCATCGCCTCCGCGGCGCTCGTGGCGTCCGACGGCGGACGAGGCACCCAGGGCGCGGTGATCGGATACCCCGGGGGCGGGGACGAGACGGTCAGCGCGGCGGTCATCGACAAGTCGACCTCCGCCGAGGGGCGTGACATCTACAGCAACAGCCTGGTGACCAGGCAGATCTGGATCGTGGAATCCCAGGTGCGCCCGGGAAACTCGGGAGGGCCGCTCGTGGACCTCCAGGGCCACGTCCTCGGCCTGGTCTTCGCAGCCTCCAGCAGCAATCCCTCACAGGCCTACGCGCTGACCAACGCCGAGGTGCAGGACGACATCCGGCAGGGCGTCACCCGACCTCAGCGCGTGGACACCAGCGGCTTCGACTGCGCCGTCTAAGA
>JALYYF010000396.1 GCA_030946725.1 Candidatus Dormiibacterota bacterium | reverse complement strand
TGGCGGGCCCTCGGACTCCCGCTACTTGGCGACCCGCAATGGCTCCGGCGGGGCGATCACCCGGCGCGCCAGCTCGAGCACCTTGCGGCGGGCGTCGTTCAGCTCGGGCGTGTCGGCGCGGGCCCGTTCCAGGCGCTGCCGGGCGTCGTCGATGGCCCCCAGCAGGGCGGGATCGGCCTCGACCCGGGCCAGTTCGGCCTCCGAGGACTCCACCCTGGAGCGGTCGCGAGTGACCGAATCCAGCTCACCCTCCGACTTGCGGGCCTTCGCATCACGCTCCTGCCGGGCGGCGGCCGCCTCCCGGGCGTGCTCCCCGACCACCGCGGCGAAGCGCCGGGCGCCCTTCTCCTGCCCCGGCGGGCAGGCCCAGAGCGTGGCGCCCGTCGGACCCATGATCAGGAGGAAGAGACCGGTGCCACCCTCGGTGAGCGCCGTCAGGAAGCTCTCGGCCTCCGGCGTCTCCAGGAGGATCAGGTCGGCCAGCGGGTTGCGGTGCTGCCGCCAGAGCTCGGCGGCGGTGTCCGCGTAGGCGGACAGGCCGGCGGCCGGCAGCCGCCCGGTCGGCGTCTCCAGGACGCTGGCGTGAAGCCGGAGCAGGCCGAGGCCCGCCTTGAGCTCGCCGGAGCCCGGGGTGAGCACCGCGCGCACCCGGCCCCGGGCCTCCGCGACCGCCCAAGCGTGGGCCGCCTCGGCCGCCTCGACCGCCCGGCGCGCCTCCTGCAGCGAGCGCAGGCGCATCTCTTCGGCCGTCGCCAGCTCCTTCTGCGCCGCGACCGCCGAGTCGGCGCGCATCCGTTCGGCCTCGTCGACCTCGGCGAGACCCGTGGTCAGCAGCGCGGCCCGCTCGTCCAGGTTGCGAGCGGCACCGAGAATGTCGTCCGCCTCCTTGACGCTGGGCTGCGGCGCCTCCCGGCCCAGCCGAGAAGTCAGGGCGCGATACTCCGAGCGCAGCGCGTCGCGCTCGTCTTCCAGCTGCCTGCGGTCGTTGAAGGGAACGCCGCGGCGGCCCAGGATGCCTCCACGCGCCGATCCGTCCCCGGAGAGGGCCTCCTCGGCCCGGCGCAGCCGCTCGCCCACCTCGCGAGCCTGCTCGGCCAGCCGCTGCAGCTTGCCTTCCGGCTGCCAGTCGACGACGTAGCCGGCGAGGATCACGCCCGCTTCGGCGTAGCGGTCCTCCGCCAGCACACCGAGCGTGGCGGCCAGGTCTTCCGGTCGCCTGCCCTCCAGGTTCTTGGTCGGCTGCCAGCGGGCACCGTCCCATTTCCAGAGGCCGTCCTCGGTCGTGGCCGGAACCCAGCGGCGGCCGTTCCACCACCAGTTGCCGTCACGGGAAAGGAGCCTTCGAGCCTGGGAGGAAGGTTCCTTCTCGGACTGCGCAGCTGCCGCTGTCTCGGCAGGCCTCGGGGATGCAGCGTTGCCTGCATTGGCCTCCGCGGTGTCAGCCGAGGTGGCCGTGGCCTGGTCGTTCGGACCCATCTCTTCTCCCCCTCCCCCATTGGATGTCATTTGCATTCGACTTTTGCACGGCCGTCGAAACCTCGCCCTCCGTCAAGCCATGCAGTTCGGGACGCGGCCGGCCGCGAGTAGCCTACCCCTGGTGGAGTGTAGCCCCTGCACCCGCCGGATGGCGCGGGAGCGTACCCAAAAAGCCTGGGCAAACGCGTTCTCGTAACGAAGATGTCATGCGTCGAACGCGAGGGATGTCGCCGCTGGAGTGCTCCGGAGCTAAGGGCGCCTCGGCAAACCGAAACGGACGCGGTCTCCCTCCAGCATCCAGAAGGGGATCACGTGGTCGGCGGCGCCTTTCAGTGAGGCGTGTGCCGCCGCGACCGTGTCGAGCGGTACCAGCACCCAGACCTGCAAGCCGTCCTCACGGCAGCGGCGCAGCCGTGCCAGGTCGGCTGCAGGAAGCGTGTCGGAGGTCTCGACCTCCTGCACGCGCTCGAGCACCGGGATGAAGAGGTCGAACGGCGGCCGGCCGTAGAGACGGGGTCGTGGTTGGTGCCGGATCAGCGCCTCGTAGCCCTCGGCCTGATACATGCGCGCGGCTGCTTCCACAGCGAGATCGTGGATCGAGATGCGTTCGGTTACCTGGAGAGCCATTGGCAACGACCTGAGACCTCCTAGTC
>JALYYF010000349.1 GCA_030946725.1 Candidatus Dormiibacterota bacterium | reverse complement strand
TCGCCGACGACTTCCACGCGCTGGTCTTCGTCGAGCAGACGAGCCAGGCCGGAACGAAAAAGCGTCTGATCGTCGACGATCAGTACGCGCGGTACTGTCACAGTGCTGTTCATATCCTCTCTCGCGGTTCCGTATTTGCCGGCGCCCTGCGCCGCTCCCCTGCTGTTTTTCAGCAGCTTCTCCCTCGGGGTATCTCTCAGACACAATAAAGTGCCTGGGATTTCGCTAAGTCAATGGTCAGAACTGACCAAATGTCACCCGGAGTCGCCCAGCAGGGCCGCTCGCTCGGTGTGGATGGCGTCCAGCCTGGCCAGCTCGTCGGCTCCGCTGAAGAGCTCGTGGGCCCCCCTCGCCGCGGAGATCCTGCGGACGACCATGTGCGCTTCGCCGATCCTGCCGCCCAGGGCACCCAGAAGCTTCTCGGCCTGGACGGTGTGCTCGACCAGGTGGCCCGCGAATCGAAGCAGCCGGAAGCGGACGTTCACGTCATAGCCGGCCCAGACCGTCGGCCGGAGAAGCTCCTCAGCGCCCGCCTGCGCCAGCGAGGCGCCGGCCTGCCTCTCGGCGGCGAGGCGTTCGATCCAGTCTCGGACGCCGCCCTCCTGCTCGGAGGCGGCGAGGGAGACCGCGGGCTCGATGCGTACGGGGTCCGAGTCGCGGCGCCGGAGCGCGTATTCGACGTGCTCGCGATAGCGCCGCTCCGTCAGCAGCACGTGGGCGAGCACCTGGCGCAGCGTCCAGCCGCCTGGCTCAGGGGCGTCCGGTGTATCGCCCGGAGTGGTTGCCAGCCCCGATTCCCGCTGCCCGGCCGCCTGGTCGAGAGTGCTGTCGGCCACCCCGACCAGAGCCCGCGCAGCTCTCCCCAGGCACGCTGCCCGACGGCGAGCAGCCGGCTGGACTCGGCGGCGGGCGAGGCCTGCGCGGCGACCGCCTCCAGCTCCTCTTCAAGCGCGCGGTAGAGAGCATCACGCACCTGGAGGGGCCAGCCTGAGTGACCGGTCCACAGCCAGGGCTCCGAGCACCGGCTGTCCGGGATCGCCGCGAGCCGGGCCATCGCCGCGACGAAGGCCTCGCTCAAGAGGCCTCCCAGCCCGACCAGCGCTCGACTTCGATCCGGAGAACCGGCCCCGGGGGGGGCAGCTCCGCATACTGCGGGTACTTGTCGGTCAGCAGCTGGAGGGCGTGATCGGCCTCGCCGCCGCGGTCCAGCTCTCGGCCGCGGCCGGCCAGACGCACCCACCAGAGCCGAATCCAGTCCTCCTCGTAGTGGTCGACCAGCACTGACAGCCTCGGGTCCCGAGCGACGTTTGCCAGCCGCTGCAGCCTGGTGGTGCGCTTGCTCTTGCGGTCCACGGCCGAATAGAGGTACTGGCCGGCCAGCACGAAGCAGAACGGCACCAGGTGCGGCGTGCCGTCGGCAGCGAGCGTGGCCAGACGAGCTACCCTGGCCGCCTCCACACGGCGGCGCATTTCGTCGAAGTCCATCCCAGCCGCTGCAAGGCTACGACCCAAACGCCGGGTCACGCGTTCTCAAATAGGAGGTGTACCCGTGACGGTCTTCTGGATCGCGGTCGCACTCACCTTCGCGATCGTGGAGGTGGGGACTGTGGCGCTGTTTGCGGCGTTCCTGTCGCTGGGCGCCGTCGCCGCGGCCGTGGCGGCCTTCACCGGTGCCGACCCCGTCGCCCAGGCGATCGTCTTCGCCGCGGCCTCGCTGGCCGGCATCGTGCTGGTCCGGCAGCCACTGCTCGGCTACCTGCGGGCCCGGCACAGCCCGGAGATGCTGTCGGGCGCAGCCTCCATGATTGGGCAGACAGCTGTGGTGGTGGGCGCGATCAAGGGGCCCCACGAGCGGGGACACGTTCGGATCGCTGGAGAGGACTGGCCCGCCCTGACTCGGGACGGCTCGCCGGTGCCAGCGGGCAAGGCTGTGCAGGTCGTCGACATCCGCGCCGCCACCCTCGTCGTCGAGCTGCCCCGCCCAGACGGTCCCTGGCAGCGGGAGCCCGGAACCCCGGAAACCCCTCGGGATGCTTCGGAAAAGGAGAAGAAATGGTTCCCCTGATCATCTTCGGGCTGATCGTCGTCCTGGTGCTGATCATTCTGATTCGAACCGTCCGGGTGATCCAGCAGGGCCTGGTCGGCGTGGTCAAGCGCCTCGGCCAGTTTCACTCGGTGCGCAATCCAGGCGTGACGTTCCTGGTCCCATTCGTGGACACCATGGAGCTGGTGGACATGCGTGAGACCCCCCGCACCGGTGACAGGCAGGACGTGATCACCAAGGACAACGTCTCGGTGGTGGTCAACGCCACCATCTTCAGCCAGGTCGTCGACCCCCGGATGGCGCTGTTCAGCGTGAGCAGCTACATCCTGGCCGTCGACCAGCTGTCTCGCACCACGCTTCGCGCCGTCTTCGGCGAGATGACCCTCGACGAGTGTCTGAGCCAGCGGGAGCAGATCAACGCGAGGCTGCAGATGCAGATGGAGTCGGTGACCGACAAGTGGGGCGTGCGCATCAACCGGGTCGAGATCCTCGACATCGTGCCGCCGCAGCCAATCCTGCAGGCGATGGCTCTGCAGAAGCAGGCGGACCAGGAAAAGCGCGCCGCCATTCTGAACTCCGAAGGCGCCCAGCAGTCGCAGATCAACGTCGCCGAGGGCCAGAAGCAGGCGCAGATCAAGCAGGCCGAGGGCGAGAGGCA
>JALYYF010000313.1 GCA_030946725.1 Candidatus Dormiibacterota bacterium | reverse complement strand
GCCGAGGCCTCGGCCTCGCAGCTCCAGGCGGCTCCGGAGCTTGGCTATGGTACCGTCAGTCTTCGGTACATGGAGTCCTTCGCACCGTTGCGGGGTCAGTCATGGTAGAGCTCCGGCGCCAGCTGGCGCTGGAACCGATGCGCGAAGCAGACGTGCCGACGGTCCAGGAGATCGAGAGGCGCATCTTCTCCACGCCCTGGCCTCGGAATGCCTACTACCGTGAGCTCTCCTCTCGCAACAGCGCCTACTACGTCGTGCTGCATCGGGAAACGGACCGAGGGGTGGAGACCGTCGGCTATGGCGGCATGTGGCGGATGTACGACGAGGCCCACGTGACGACGATCGGCGTCCGGCACGACGCCCAGCACCAGGGCTACGGCCGGATCATCTTCGCCGGGCTGGTGCAGGCCGCGTACGACATGGGCGCCAAGTGGGTGACGCTGGAGGTCCGAGCCTCGAACGACAACGCCATGCGGATGTACGAGAACTTCGGTTTCAAGGTGATCGGTCGGCGCAAGGGCTACTACACGGACAACGGGGAGGACGCGATCGTCATGTGGTCGGACTCGATCTACTCGCCGCGCTTCCGGAAGGCGTTCGAGGCCAACCTGGAGCGCATCGAAGTGGACGTCCGTGGACTTCGGCGCGAGGGCCTTCCCCCGAAATAGCCCGCCCGTCCCTCACGCTCGCCATCGAATCCAGCTGCGACGAGAGTTCGGTCGCGGTCCTGGCCGGGGACCGGGAGGTCCTGGCCAACCTGGTCTACTCGCAGGAGAGGACCCACGCGCCCTATGGGGGCGTGGTGCCGGAGCTGGCCGCCCGCGCTCACCTGGAGCGGCTTCCCCCGCTCGTCGAGGAGGCTCTCGATCGTGCTGGGGTGAAGGGGCCGGAGCTGGAGCGAGTTGCCGTCACCCGAGGTCCGGGGCTGATCGGCTGCCTGCTGGTCGGGATAGGGATGGCGGAGGGGCTGGCGAGCGCCTGGGCGCGGCCGCTGACCGGCGTGAACCACCTCTGGGGACACGTCTACGCCGCCTTGCTCACGCGGCAGGAGCTGGAGCCCCCGCTGCTTGCGCTGGTCGTCAGCGGCGCCCATTCGGACCTGGTCCGCATGCCGGCGCACGGCGTCTTCGAGGTGCTCGGCCGAACCCGCGACGACGCGGCAGGGGAAGCTTTTGACAAGGCGGCCCGCATGCTTGGCCTGGGCTATCCGGGTGGCCCGGCTCTGGACCGCATGGCTCGGCGGGGCGACGCGGCCCGCCAGCCGCTGCCGGTGCCCTTGCTGCCGGGATTCGAATACAGCTTCAGCGGCCTCAAGACAGCGCTGCTCTACCGAATTCGAGACCTGGGCGGCCTGGAGCGGCTCGACGAGACCACCATCGCCGACCTGAGCGCGGCCTTCGAGCGCTCGGTGGTTGAGTCACTGCTGGCGAAGCTGGAACGGGCGCTGGAAGCGGGGCCTGCCACCGAAGTCGTAGTCTGCGGGGGAGTGGCCGCCAACAGCCTGCTGCGCCGCCGAGCGGCCGAGGTGCTCGAGGGGCGCGCGCGGCTGACGGTGCCGCCCCTGGAGCTTTGCACCGACAACGCGGCGATGATCGCCGCCGCCGCGGCGCATGCGCCTGCCGCCGCCGATGTCCGCGCCGATCCTTCGCTGAACTGGTGAGCGTCGACGCCCCGCGGGGCTGGCAAGCGGTCTTCGAGGGTGAGTGCCTGCGCGCGGAGGTGCTCCAGGCGGTCCTGGAGGCAAACGGGCTCGAGCCCCAGATGCTCCAGCTGGAGGCCGCCGATTTGCTTCCGACCGTAGTTTTCGATCGCTGCCGGCTCTTCGTTACGGAGGCCGAGGCGAGCAGGGCGCGGGAACTTCTCGAAGAACCCGATCGCGCTTGAAAACGGCTGGCCCGCGACCGTAGAATTAGCACTCGATAGGTCCGAGTGCTAAGCACTCCCCGTCGGGGAGTGCCAGACCCCGATCGAGTTAATTCACCGCGGAGGAGTAAGCATGCAGTTGAGGCCGCTGGGCGACAGGGTGGTTCTGAAGCCGGTAGAGCGGGAGGAGAAGACCAAGAGCGGAATCGTGCTGCCGGACACGGCGCGCGAGAAGCCCCAGGAGGGGATGGTGGAAGCCGTCGGCACGGGCCGCATCCTCGACAACGGACAGAAGGTCCCCATGGAGCTGAGCGTCGGGGACAAGGTGCTCTATGCGAAGTACGCCGGCAACGAGTTCAAGTTGGACGACGTCGAGTACCTGATCATCAGCGAGAAGGACGTGCTCGCGGTCGTGGCCAACGGCAAGTAGCAGGAGGTATTTCCAAGACACATGGCGAAGACAGTAGCTTTCGACGTAGACGCTCGGCAGTCTCTCAAGCGAGGGATCGACATCGTTGCCGAGTCCGTTCGGATCACGCTCGGCCCTAAGGGTCGCAACGTGGTCCTCGAGAAGAAGTTCGGCGCGCCGACCGTGACAAACGACGGCGTGAC
>JALYYF010000310.1 GCA_030946725.1 Candidatus Dormiibacterota bacterium | reverse complement strand
CGCCGGACCGTCATGCTCGAGACGGGACCTGCAGAAGCTGCAGAGTCTCGCGAATGAAGGCGGGTATGTCCGAGGGCTGGCGCGAGGTGACCAGGTTTCGGTCGACCACCACCTCCTGGTCCACGACGTCGGCGCCGGCCAGCCGGAGGTCGCCCTGGATGGTCTTCCATGCCGTCATCCGGTGATCCTTGAAGGTGTCCGCGGTCAGAAAGAGCTGTGGCCCGTGGCAGATCGCCGCCACCGGCTTGACCGCCGCGAAAAAGGCCCGCACGAAATCGACCGCCGGCTGCTGGGCACGAATCCGGTCGGGGGAATGGCCGCCGGGGATGAGGAGGGCGTCGAACTCGTCGGGGCTGACCTCCGGGAAGGACTTGTCGACGGTCACGCCCTTTTCCACACCCTTGTAGCCGTCGAGCTTCTCACCGGACTCCATCCCGACGATCACGACGTCGTGACCGGCTTCGCGGAGGGCGTCGTAGGGCTTCCTGAACTCACTGTCTTCGAATCCGTTCGCGAGCAGGCAAGCAACTTTCATGGCCTCACCATACGACGGCCTTGATCGAGCCGAATTACTTGGGAGGCTTGCCCGGCAAGCGACGCCACTGCCTGGGACCGACTCCGGCGCTGGGGTTCCCGGGAATGAAGGGAACCGCGCCCTCCTCGACCATGCAGAGCTCCTTGCGCACGACGCTTCGCTCCGCGTTCGCGTGCTCCACAACGACCGTCCGCTCGAGAACCGCCCTCACATGCACCGACTCGTCGCCGACGACAGCGTCGAAACCGGCCGCGACTTCATGGTTCAACGGCGGGACGATGCTGGCGAGCGGGACCAATTCTGCGGTGCGAGTCATGTGCGACCTCCGGACGACGCGGGGACTGGACAGACAAAAAAAGCGCCGACCGTCAGTCGGCGCAAAAATTGTAACAGAGCCGCTTTAAGCCGCGGGGCGCCTGGCCGAGTGGGCGGCCTCCCGATTGCGCCTCGCTGCCTCCCTGCCGCGCCGTGCTGCATACCTGGCCGCGATGTGACCGAAGCGAATGTCATTGGGGTTCACCAGGCATCGCTGGCG
Organism: Candidatus Dormiibacterota bacterium; assembly: GCA_030946725.1. Classification (GTDB taxonomy): domain Bacteria; phylum Chloroflexota; class Dormibacteria; order Dormibacterales; family Dormibacteraceae; genus Nephthysia. Next base: position 7,202 of record JALYYF010000310.1, on the reverse strand, counting down.
GTTCACCAGCACCTTGGGCTCCCCGGGTGAGGGTTCGATCACCGCGGTCCTCTCGAGTACCGCCGTCACCCAGACGCGCCGACCTTCGATCAGCGCGGGAAAGTCGGGCAGGATCACCACCTCGCTCTCCGTCGCGATTCTGTCGAGCGGAATCAGCTCCTCGGTCGGCACCTCTGACATGACAGGAATGATATCACAATCCTTGCCACGCGGCGAGGACCTTTTGTCCGACAATGCCCCACCGTGGAGGCGTAGGACGGGGCCGCTCAGCGTTCGGAGGCGTCGGTTTGCTCCGGCTCGGAGCGGGGTCGCCCACCATGCTCGAAGGCGAGCCATAACAGGGCGGCCCCGACCAGCAGGAGGAGCAGCAGAGGGAAGAGATGGGCGGGGAAGAGCCGGAAGAGGTAGCGGCTGTTGCGACCGAGCAGCCGGCCTATTTCCAGGAAGATGAAGGCCCAGATCGAGGCGGACAGGAACACACAGGGCACGAAAACGACCGGCCTGACCTTGAACACGCCGGCGAACGCGGAAAGTACGATCCGCATCCCGGGGATGTGCCGTCCGATGATGATGGCCCAGGGTCCCCAGCGCTGGAAGGCGCGCTCGGCCTTGTCGAGGCGCTCCGGATATAGGCCGATGTACCGGCCGAAGCGGAGGAGGAAAGGGTGTCCGAACCTCTTGCTGACGGTGTAGAGGCAGAAGCTCCCGAGCACCGCTCCGCTCACCACGGCCAGGTAAGCCGCCAGGTAGGAGAGGGCGCTCGTCGTGGTCAGGTAGCCGGCCCAGGCGATGATGACGTCCCCTGGCGCGGGAAGCGGGATTCCCAGCTCCTCGGCAAAGATGGCCAGGAACACCCCGATCGCCTGGTGCTCGCGCACGAAATGACCCAGATCCCGTGTCAGCGCCTGGAACCAGGAGGGCGTCTGAGGCCAGCCCTGGAGGCCGCCCTGAACGAGGATGAGAACGTGGAGCATAGCCGCCTGAACCACCCGAAGCCGCTGGCCGGCCCGGATCACAGGGCCGCTGCGGCTCGGGGTATACGACCCACCGCTTCAATCAGATTAGCGGCAGGCTGCTTTCTCTGAAGGACGGCGTTGCCCCCTCGGCCAGGATGTCAAGCTCAGCCGGGTCCGCAAGCTCCACGCCGACCCCGAATGTCTCCGCGAAACAGGGAAGGTAGGCGTGCGCCGCGGCCTCCACGTCCACGCTCGGTCCACCGAGAGCGCGGACGGACGTGGCACGCTTGCCGACCAGCCCACAGGGGACGATCCCCGTGTTGAAGATGTCGAGATCCGTGGTCAGGTTGAGCGCGAAGCCATGGCTGGTGACCGTCTGATTCAGCTTCACGCCGATCGCCGCCACCTTGGCCCCCGCGCTCCACACGCCGGTCATTCCGGGCGGCCCCGGCTCCGACGCCAGTCCGAGCGTCGCCAGATAGGCCACGAGCGAGGTCTCCAGGTCACGGATGTGGCGAAGGATGTCGCTGTCCAGGCGCTGCAGGTCGACGACCGGGTAGCCGACCAGCTGCCCGGGTCCATGGTAGGTGGCGTCTCCGCCTCGGTCCGACCAGACCACGTCGACTCCGCGGCTGGCGCATTCCTCTTCGCTCCAGAGCAATGTCGAGCCGTCGCCTCTGCGCCCGATCGTGAAGACGTGTGGATGCTGCAGCAGGAGCAGCGCGCCGGGATGGGCGCCCCCGCGGACGGCGTCCACCAGGGTTCTCTGCAGGTCCCAGGCCTGGCGGTAGGGGACCTCAGCCAGCCAGTAGGCGCGAACGACCCGCTGGTATCTGCTCATCGGCGTGATAGGAGGAGCGCACGAGCGGTCCTGACTCGACGTGGGCGAATCCCATCGCCTGGGCCGCCTCCTTCAGCTCCCGGAACTCCTCCGGCGGGTAGAAGCGGACCACCTCGGCGTGCTTTCGAGAGGGCCTGAGGTACTGGCCAACGGTCAGCACGTCGATCGAGTGAGCGCGCATGTTCCTGAAGACGTCCAGCAGCTCCTCCCGCGTCTCGCCGATGCCGACCATCACTCCGGACTTGGTGACCATGTGCGGCGCCAGCTCCTTGACGTGGCGGAGGAGGCCGAGGCTGTTCTCGTACACGGCCTTGGGCCGGATGCCGGGGTAGAGGCGGGGAACCGTCTCGGTGTTGTGATTGAAGATGTCCGGGCCGGCCTCGACCACGGTGCGGATCGCCTCCAGGTCGCTCTGGAAATCCGGCGTCAGCACCTCCACCGACGTCCCCGGGCTGCGTCTCCGGATAGCTCGGATCGTGCGGGCGAAGATCTCGGCACCGCCGTCGCGCAGGTCGTCCCGATCCACCGACGTGATCACCGCATGCCGGAGTCCGAGATCGGCGATCGATTCCGCCACGCGCAGCGGCTCCCCGATGTCGAGCTCGGTCGGCCTGCCGGAGGTCACCGCGCAGAAGCGGCAGGCCCGGGTGCAGACGTCGCCGAGGATCATGAAGGTCGCGGTCCGGCGGCTCCAGCAGTCGTAGATGTTGGGGCAGTGCGCCTCCTCGCAGACGGTGTGCAGCCGGCGGGAGCGGACCAGGTCCTTCAGCTGGCGATAGTCCTCGCCCTCGTGCACGCGCACCTTGATCCACTCGGGGATCCTCCGGGCGGGCTTCAGCGGTTCTTGCGTCGCCACCCTTCTAGATCCTGATGTCGCCCGGCGACCACGACTCCAGCCGCCGCCTGACGTAGCCGAGGAATTGGCCGGCCATCATGCCGTCGACGATACGGTGATCGAAGCTGAGGCAGACGTTCATCATCTGGCGCACGGCGATTCCCTCGCCGATCACCACCGGGCGCCTGACGATTGCCTCCGTGGTCAGGATCGCGGCCTGGGGCTGGTTGATGATGGGCTGGCTGGCCACCGAGCCGGTCGCGCCGGTGTTGTTCAGCGTGAAGGTGCCCGCCTGGACGTCCTCCGGCTTCAGCTGGCGCTGACGTGCCCGGCTGACCAGGTCCTGGATGGTGCGGGCCAGCTCACTGAGGCCGAGCCGGTCCGCGTCTCGGATCACGGGCACGATGAGCCCGTCGGGAACGGAGACGGCGAGCCCCATGTTGACGTTGCGCTTGAGCAGGATGCCGTCGTCGGTCCAGCTGGAGTTGAGGTAAGGAAACTCCTTGAGCGCGTCGCAGACGACCTGCACCACGAAGGGCAGGTAGGTGAGAGGCGCCCCGTGACGCTGCTCGAAGCCTTCCTTCTGCGCCTGCCGGTAGCGCACCAGCTCGGTGACGTCCACCTCCTGCAGCGTCCAGGCGTGGGGCGAGGTTGCGAGGCTCCGGGTCATGTGCTCGGCGATCGAGCGCCGCATGACGGAGAGCTTCACGATCTCCTCGCTGGAGCCGTCGGGTGCCACGGGCACGGGGGACGCCCGCGCCGGCTCCTCGCGTGCCGGCGGGGGCCCTGTTCGAGGCGCCGCCGCCTCTCGCTGTTCCAGAAAGGCGAGAACGTCGTCTCTCGTCACCCGACCGCCCTCCCCGCTGCCCTGGAGGGCGGTGGGGTCGATGCCGTGCTCCTCCGCGAGGCGCCGGACCGCCGGGCTCAGACGAGCCCGCTGGACTCCGGCCGCGGCTTCGGCCACCGTCCGCTCGGCCGTGGCCTGGGCGGCCGCCGAGCTCGGCTCGGCCTCCTGGGGCGCGTCGGGGGCGGCGGCCTGGACGGCCTCCTGCGCCTCCGGTGCGGCGCCTGCGACCTCGATCTGCGCGATCTCGGTGCCAATGGCGACGGTGACGCCCTCGTCGATGTTGATCTTGACCAATGTGCCTTCGAAGGGAGAGGGGACCTCGGCGTTGACCTTGTCGGTCACGATCTCGACCAGGGGCTCGTCTCGCTGGACGAAGTCGCCCTCGCGCTTCAGCCACTTGTCGACGGTGCCCTCGGTGACGGACTCGCCGAGCTGCGGCATCTTGATGGGGGCGACGCCCATGCCAATCCTCCAGAAAAGCGAAAGCAGCGGCTGGAGGCGACGCCCAGAATCGAACTGGGGATGGAGCTTTTGCAGAGCTCTGCCTTACCACTTGGCTACGTCGCCCCGGCGCTGACCAGGAGAGATTCTACCCTCGCTTGACTTAGGCTCCTGACGTGCGGGTGGACTTCGGCCTGGAGCGGTTCAAGGACGCCATGGCAGCCGTACCGACGGGAGTGGCTGTCGTCGCCACCGGTGGGGCCGGCCGCTTCCGGGCGCTGGCCGCCAGCAGCTTCACATCGGTCTCCCTGGAGCCGCGGCTGGTGCTGGTCTGCCTGGACAGCCTGACCCAGACTCGTGATGCTGTCGAAGAGTCGGGCGCCTTCAACCTCAGCGTCCTCGAGCGGGGGCAGGAGTTCCTGGCCGAGCGCTTCGCCGGCCGGGCGCCCCTGGTCGACCAGTCCTGGCGGGACGTGCCCCATCGCCTGGGGAGCAACGGGCTGCCCTTAGTCGAGGGCTGCGTGGCCTGGTTCGAATGCCGGCTGCGCCAGCTCTACGAGGCCGGTGACCACGACATCGCACTGGGCGAGGTGATCGACGCCGGCCGGGCACCCGGGGAGCCGTTGATACTCTGGGACCGCGCCTTCTGGCGCCTGGGTTGAAGCGGGCGCCGGCGGGTTCGGCGGGACATCGGTTCCGCCCTTGACCATTTGGGCGCTGGGTGCCCCATGCTTGAACATCCGATGGAGAGGCGACTCGCAACGGCGCTGATGGCGCTGGTGTCAGCGAGCCTATGCCTGTTCGCCTGCAGCAACTCCCCGCAGCAGCCGCACGCGACCCTGAAGCCGACTCTGGACGTCAGGCAGGTCGACGGAGGACTGGTCGCCTTCCAGAATGGACAGCCTGTACCTGACTTCGGCGCCCAGCAGCGACCTCGAATCGCGCTGGACGGCCAGTGGCGGTTCCAGGCCGGCCAGCTGGACGAAGCCCTCTCCTACAACGACCGGCACCAGACACTGCCGAAGATGGTCGCCGAGGCAGGATCTCGGCTGCAGGAGACCTTCGACGACAGCCGCTGGCAGCTGGCCTCCGTACCCGGCACATTCGACCTGCCGCCCTCGAGCCGGACCACCGGCGGCTGGTACAGGACCAGGTTCTCGGTCCCGGCCTCCTGGCCCGACCACACCTCGCTGCGCTTCGGATCCGTGAACTACCTGGGTGACGTCTGGCTCAACGGCCGCTACCTCGGCTATCACGAGGGCGGCGGCACGCCATTTGCGCTCGATCCCGCTGACGCCCTCAGGCGAGGTGGCTCGAACACCCTGGTCGTGCGGGTCAGCCGTCCCGAGCTCGGAGCACGGGTGGACCTCGTCCCCTGGGGCCTGACCGACTGGTGGGAATACGGCGGAATCACCGGCAACGTCTGGGTCGAGGCCCAGCCCGACCTGCAGGCCGTGCGCGCGGACGTGGTGCCCCACCTCGACGGGGCCGACGTTTTCGTGCTGGCGCAGAACCGCGGCCCGGCGGCGGACGGCGTGAGCATCCAGGTCGACGTCCTGCCGGCGGCGGTGGACGAGAACAACGTCCTGAACCCGGATCCCAAGAGCCTGGTGGTCAGGGGCGCCTTGCCGATTCTCAGCCGCGTCCTGGACCTGGGGTCGCTGTCGAACGACGCCGTCCGCCGGGTCGACGCTCCGTTCGCCATCCGGAGCCCGTTCCTGTGGACGCCTTCGCGCCCGGCGCTGTACGTGCTGCACGTCATCCTGATGTCCCAGGACGTGATCAAGGACGACCTCTACGCGAGCTTCGGGCTCCGTCAGATCAAGGTCGATCCGACCGCGCCCCGCCTCCTCCTCAACGGGATCCCGGCGGCCTTCCACGGCGTCGCGACGCACGACGAGCAGCAGTCGCCAGCTTCGGGAGGCCGGCCGGCCGGAGGCCCGATCACCGAACCCAGGGCCATCTACGACAAGCTGCTGCGGGCTCGAGCCGTGAACGCCGACCTGATCCGGGACGACCACTCACCCCCGAACGCGCTGCTGCCGATGCTCGCCGACCGCCTCGGATTCGCGGTATGGGAAGAGATTCCGCTCTACCACTTCACGCCGGTCAGCTTCTCGGTCGCCATGGAGCGCGGGATTCCCCAGCAGATCCTGGCCGAGATGCTGCTGCGCGACTTCGACCACCCGTCGGTGCTCTTCCACGGGCTGTCCAACGAATCCGAGGGGGCCGGGGAGCGACTTTCAGCGCTGACCGCGCTGCGGGACCTGGACCGCCGGCTCGACGGCACCCGACTCACCGGCCAGGCGTCCTATGGCTCGGATCCCACCGATCCGACCACGGCCCCGCTCGACGTGGCCGGCTTCACCTTCTACTACGGTGTCTTCTACGGGGGCGACCTCGACGGCAGCAAGGTTCGCCAGGCCCTGGACAAGGCCCATCAGGCCTTTCCCAAGAAGCCGATCATGATCCTCGAGTTCGGGCGCTGGGCCGACAATCAGCAGCAGGAGGCCGAGCAGCAGAAGGTCTTCCAGGTCACCTACGCCGCCATCGAGCCGGTCCAGGACCTGCAGCCCGGAGGCTATGTGGGCGCGACCGTGTGGTGGAGCCTGGACGATTACTGGACCGAGCGGCCGGGCCTGGAGGTCGAGCGGTTCGGCCTCTACCGTCCTGACGGCACCGCGCGACCCGTGCAGGCCGCGGTGGCCAGCGCCTTCGCCGCCACCACGACCTCGGGGAGCGCCGGAAGAGGGGCACAGGAGGGGATCGTTTCCGGCGGACAGGGAATCCCGCTGGGCCAGACCGGGGCCTCCACCAGGCTCATCGCCATCATCGCCTACGCGCTCGCCCTGCCCTTCCTGCTGGTGGGCGGCCTGCTGCTGCTGCTGGTGCTCTGGCGGCGCCCGCCGCGTACAGCGTGACGACGGTCCGGCTACGGCTCGTCTCGCTGCGCTTCGCGCTGGCCAGCGGCGCTGTGGTCGGCTTCGTGGTCGGCCTCTTCGTGGGGAGCGTGCTGGGGGCGCTGGCGTCCTGGCTGGCCGGAGCGCTGCTGGACTGGCAGCGCCAGCTCTCCTTCACGCTGGGGGTCACCGAGGAGCTGTTGCCCCTGGGAGAGCAGCAGGGGGTGCTGCAGGCGCTGCAGTCGGGCTGGTGGATCGTGGTGCCGGTCTGCGGCCTGATCGTCGGCGTGCTGAGCGCGCTCGCCGGGGCGTTGGGGACGGCCCTGATGGCCGCGCTCTTCAACCGCTTTGGGCAGGGCACCGAGGTGACCGTGGAGGCCGG
>JALYYF010000280.1 GCA_030946725.1 Candidatus Dormiibacterota bacterium | reverse complement strand
GCCCAGAACGGGCCGGCCGACCGGAGACCGAAGCCCTAGCGACCGAGTCCCAGGCCGAGATCGTCCGCCTGCCGTTCGCGGGGCCGAGACGGCGGCGGCGGCCGTGGACACTGGTCGCCAACCTGTTCCGGCTCACGGTCGTGGGCGCCGTTCGCAGCTGGCGCCGCAACGCCAGGCTGGTGGGGCCGGCGCTGGGCACCATGGCCCTGCTGCTGCTCTTCGGGGGAGCGCTGGGGATCTCCGGCGTGATGGGCCAGGTCGTGCTGACCTATGAGTCACGGCAGGCGTCCGTGCTGCACGTCTACGTCACTGACGGCGCCAGCCCGGCCGACCTGGACGCACTGCGCCACACGCTTGCGTCGAACCACGCCGTCCGCGCGGTCAGCTACGTGGACAAGGAGGCCGCCCTGGCCCGGGCCAAGCAGCGCCCCGGTCTCGCAGACCTGGCGGCGGCGGCCGACAGCAACCCCTTCCCGGCCAGCTTCGAGGTGCAGGTCGACGCGCCGGAGAACGTCGGCAAGGTGGCCGCACTGGCCGGCTCCAGCCCGGCCGTGGACCAGGGGCGCCCGACCTCCTACAACCGTGACACCTACGCCCGGCTGCGCCGGTTCGTCGTGATCGGCACCGCCATCGCGGCCGGATTCGCGCTCCTGGTGGCGCTCATCACCTACGCCGTCAGCGCCAACTCGCTGCGAGCGGTCGTGCTCAGCCGGCGCGAGGAGCTGGTCACTATGGAGATGCTGGGCGCCTCGTCCTGGCTGCTGCGCGGCCGCCTGCTCACCGAGGGCGCGCTCACCGGTGGCCTGGCCGGCATCCTGGCGGCGCTGGCGCTGGGCATCGCTGTGGCCGCCGCGGCGGCGGCCGACCGGCACCTGTTCGTGCAGCTGCTCCCTGGCGTCAGCGGCCCGGTGGCGGTCACGGCGGGGGCGGTCATCGCGCTGGTGGGCGCCATGATCGGAGGCGCCGGCTCGCTCTTCGCCCTGCGCCGGCTGCCGGCCTGATGCGGAGGCCCCGGCGCTGAGACGAACATTGGCGCTGCCCCTGGCGATCTTCCTGCTCTGGGTCGCCTCCATCCCGGCCCACGCCGCCACGACAGCGCCGACGGCGACGCCCTCCACGGCGACGCCCTCTACGGCACCGTCTCCCACGCCGACGCCGACGCCGACCGCGGTCCCGAGCGCCACGCCGGCGCCCACTCCCACGCCTTCGAGCTCTCCCGGTGCCTCGCCGAGCCCGACCGCGACCGCAACGCCGGCACTTTCTCCCACTGCGGTACCGGCGCCGAGCGCCACGCTCTCGAGCGCTCCACCGTTCGCCAGCGCCCTCTCGCCCAACGCACAGCAGCTGATCGCGGTGGTCCGCGTGAAGCTGGGGCCGGCGATGGCGGACGTGCTCACCGCGCAGGAACATCTGACGGGGTCTCTGGCGGACAACGGGCGCGCCCAGGGCCAGCTGGAAGCCAGCGTCGGCACCTCACAGCGGCACCTCGACGGTCTGGACGCCGAGCTGGAACGGCTGGACACGGACATCCAGAAGACCGACGGGAGGGTCAAGAACAGCAAGGAGCAGGTAGCGCTCATCGCCAGGGCGCTATACCTGCAGCCGGACTCGCTGCTGGTGCAGGTCGCGCAGGCGGGTGGCCCGCAGGAGGCCGTGACCGCCACCAGTGACCTGCTCTCCGCGGCGGACCGGGCGGACTCCCTGCAGCGCAAGCTCCAGGCCGACCTCTCCCGCCTGCGCTCGGATCGAGAGCAGCGCCAGCACGCCCGTGACGAGGAGGCTCGCATCCTCTACGAGCAGTCCGGCGTGCTGGACGAGCTGCGAGCCCTGCTCCAGCAGCAGCAGGGGACCGAAGAGAAGCTGGCGGCCGTGATCCAGCGCGCCCAGAGCGCACTCGCGGCCACCGGCGGCCAGGCGACGCTGCTGGGGGGCGCCGTCGCGGACCAGATCCGGCTCGATGAGCGCACGCTGGTGGCCGAGGCCGAGCGCGAGGCATGGGCGGAAGCGGCGATCTGGGCGCGCGTCAATCACGCGCTGCCGCCCCCTGCTCCCTCCTCGGACTCGAGCGCTTCGAGCGGCACGGCCGGGGGCGTGCAGCCCGACGCACACGGGTCGACCTTCATGTGGCCGGAACGGGGGGCGTCCATCACCCAGGGCTTCGGGCCGTCGGACCTCTGGTTCGAGCCCGCCTTCGGCGGTTTCGCGCACTTCCACACGGGCCTCGACCTGGTCAGCTCCGACACGCGGATATTCGCCGCCTCCGGAGGCGTGGTCACCGCGGTGGGGCACGGCAGCACCGGCTACGGCAACTACGTGATCCTGGCCCACTCAGGGGGCTACTCGACGCTGTACGGCCACCTGTCGGAGACGATGGTCAGCGTCGGCTCCACGGTGACCCAGGGCCAGCAGATCGGCATCGAGGGCTCCACGGGGATGTCGACGGGACCCCACCTCCACTTCGAGGCCCGTCTCAACGGCAACCCGGTCGATCCCTCCCCCCTGCTCCCCTCCCGCGGCAGCACCGGCTAGAGGAATCTCTCCCCCGCGAAGTCGGGGGAGTACCCGGCCGTGCCGGGGGAGGGGGTCGGGTGCGTCCAGGCGCGGCTGTTGATCGAGATCCACGGGGCCTACCCACGACGCTCGAGTGCAATACGACGGTAAACGTACCGCCTGGCTGATGCGTCGCGGATTCGGGTGCTCCGGTTCGCTGCAGATGCCGCCTTAGATTGATCTAAGTACGTCGGACAAAGTCCAGGAGGCCAGCGTTTTGCGGCATGCGGACTCCGCAGTGGCCCCCTCCCCCGGCTCCGCCGGGTACTCCCCCGACTTCGCGGGGGAGAGACGGCAGCCGCCAGCCACTACACTCCCTGAGTTGGGCGATCCGCTCGCTGAAGGAGATGCCGGCCCCGCCCTCCGAATGGCGGCGGCCGAGGCCGAACGCTTCCTGGCCGCTCTGGACGGCGCTCCCGCCGCCCCTCCCGGCATCGACGAGGCGGCGGCGAGCTTCGCCGCCGAGCAGCTTCCCTCAGAAGGGACCGGTGCCCTGGCCGCCATCGGCGAGCTGGTCGAGCGCGGGCTTCCGGGAGCGACCCGCTCGGCTGGAGGCCGCTTCTTTCACTTCGTGACCGGCGGCGGCACACCCGCTGCACTGGCGGCCGACTGGCTCGCCTCGGCCATCGACCAGAACTCGTTCAGCTGGGTCAGCTCTCCGCTGGGCTCGCGCAGCGAGCGCGTGGCGGTCA
>JALYYF010000276.1 GCA_030946725.1 Candidatus Dormiibacterota bacterium | reverse complement strand
TCCCGTCAATGACATCGCCGTCCTCCGGCAGGTCATGGGAAGTGCGGGCCCGTCTCGACCACCCCGCTGTTGGTAGAGTCGCTGAATGCCTGCCGGCCCGCGCAAAGCGGTGGTCGATCTGCACGGTCACGACGTCAAGACCGCCGTCCGCCTGGCGTTGAACCGGATCGCCGAGGCGTACGGCAACGGCTACGACTCCATAGAGCTGATTCACGGCGCCGGCGACGTGAACGAGCCGGTCGAGGAGGGCCGCGGGCGGATCAAATGGGAGCTGCGCCGGCTGGCCGGCGGCGGCGCCTTCGACCGGTACGCATATCCGGACAGGACCTGGCTGAAGAGCGGCTCGATCGAGCTGACCCTGCGCAAGAACCCGCAGGCCCGTCGGAACTCCTGGGCCGACGAGCCGGCCCGTTCCCACTTCAAGCGCCGCTGAACCGGCGCCGGGGTGGGCGCCAGAGTGCTTTCCGGCAGGGCTGCGCATGGCGGGCAAGCGTTTGCACGGACCTTGTCGCGCGCAGTGAACGTGAGTAGTCTTGGACCGCGGGATGGGAGTCGACGCTGACTGTGGCTACCTCTGTAACGAGAGCTGGTTGGTCATCATCGCCTTCGTCGCAGCCGCCCTGCTCGTCGCACTCACCGCTCGCCTCCACGGTGAGGTCTGGGCCGCGGTCAAAACGAATCCGACGCTGGGAAAGCGCAATCCGTTCGACGTCACGGCCTCGTCGGCATCGAATTTCACGGTTGTGGGAGCCATACTCACGCCACTGCTCAGCCTCGGGGGTGGGACCGCGGATCCATACCCGTTCGCGTCCTGGCACTCGTACCAGCTGCTTGGAGTGCTGTTCGGGGCCCTGGTCGTCCTGGCCCCATTCGCCTACCGCACTCGTGTCCGCTCCTTCCTGGTTGCGATCGCGCTGACTCTGGCGGCTTTGACCGGCCAGGCACTGACCGCGATGGCGCTGAGCTACGCGATCGGGCGGGCTGCGGGCAAAGAGGGAAGTCCCATATTGATCGCCTTTGTCGTCATAGGGGTGGTGGGACTGGGCGCGATCCTGATCTCGGGCTACGTGTGGCAGCTGATCCCCAGCACCGTGCACGACGCGCTGGAGTGGAGGCGAAAACAGGAGGCACGTCAAAAGGACCGCCCGCACGACACGGGCGAGCCCGAAAAACCTCCACCTGTTCCTCTCCCGACGTAGCCGGCCACCTGGAGGCCGCCCGCGTTCTCCGCCGCGCTGCCGGCGGCATCCGCCACGGCTAAGCTGACCTGATGGCGGACGAATTTCTTCCCGACCCGGCGACGCCGTTCGGAGAGCGGGTCCGGCGGCGGCTTCGCGAGGACGTCGTGATCTGGCTGACCACCGTGGGCTCGGATCTCACCCCGCAACCAAACCCGGTCTGGTTCCTCTGGGAGGCGGACAGCCTCCTTGTCTACAACCGGCCCACCGCGCACCGCCTGGAGCACGTCAAGACCCGGCCTAGAGTTGCCCTCAACTTCGACGGTGACCACCACGGAGGCGACATCGTCGTGATCGCGGGCAGCGCGCAGCTCCCGGAGAGCGAGGCGGCCCCCGACGAGAACGCGGCCTACGTGGCCAAGTACAGCGCAATGATGACGCGCGTCTCCGGGACGACGGAGCACTTTTCGCAGCAGTATGGTGTGCCTCTGCGCGTGCGGGAACTGCGAGTACGCGGCTGGTGAGCGACCTTCTCGGCGAGCTGTCCCGCATCGCGGGCGCTGCGCACGTGCTGAGCGGGGAGGCGGCCGAAGAGTTCACGCACGACGCCACCTTCATGCAGCACGGGCTCACGGCCGTCGTGCGGCCCGGCAGCACCGAGGAGGTGGCGGCCGCCGTCCGCGCCTGCGCGCTGGCCGGCGTCCCGGTGGTCGCCCGGGGGTCTGGGACCAGCCTGGTCGGCGGACCGGTGCCTCTGGAGGGTGGGGTGGTCCTGGGCCTCGACCGCCTGGCCGAGCTCGAGATCGACGTGCCCAACACGGTGGCTGTGGCGGGTGCCGGCGTCATCACCGGCCGGCTCGACGAGGCCGCGAACGCGGCCGGGTTGATGTATCCGCCGGACCCTGCGAGCGTCCATATGTCGACCATCGGCGGCAACGTCGCCTGCAACTCGGGCGGCATGCGCTGCCTCAAGTACGGCGTGACCGCGGACTACGTGACAGGGCTCACCGTGGTGCTGGCGTCCGGCGACGTGCTGCGTCTCGGCGGCAAGCTGCGCAAGCGCTCGTCGGGCTACCGCCTCGCGCAGCTCTTCATCGGCTCGGAAGGGACTCTGGGCGTGGTGACCGAGGTGATCGTCAAGCTGGTCCCGCTTCCCCGCCACCGGGCGACCGCCATGGTGGGCTTCGCGAGCGTGGAGGAAGCCGCCGGCGCGGTCTCCCGGGTGCTCGCCGCAGGTCACTTTCCCGCCGCTCTCGAGCTCCTGGACCGCTCGACCCTGAGGCTTGTGCGCGAGAAACTTCCGCCCGGCTTTGACCCGGACCTGGAGGCGGTACTGATCGTCGAGCAGGACGGCAACGACGAGGACCACGTACAGCTGGAGCTCATGGGTATCGTCGAGCTGCTCGGCGGGGTGGACAACCGAGTGGCACAGTCGAGTCAGGAACGGGAGCGGCTCTGGGAAGCGCGTCGAAGCTTCGGCAAGGTGCTGATGGCCATGCCGCACAACTATTTCTCGGAGGATGTGGCGGTCCCGGTCAGCCAGGTGCCGGAGATGGTTCGCCGCGTTCGCAGGCTGGCGGCGGAGACGGGGCTCGAGATATGCGTGCTGGGACACGCCGGCGACGGCAACCTGCACCCGTCCCTGATCTTCAGCGAAGAGCAGCGCCCGCTGGTGTCGGCGGCCGCCGCCCGGATCTTCAGGGACGCACTGGAGCTCGGAGGCACCATCTCAGCCGAGCACGGTCTGGGCGCCCTGAAGCGCGACTACGCAGAAGAGGAGCACGGCGCCCTGGCCCTGGGCCTGATGAGGAAGCTGAAGAAGCTCATGGACCCCCAAAACCTCCTCAACCCGCACAAGGTCTTTCCCGAGCAGCCGGCCGATGACGACTTCCTGAACCGGATGCCGGGATGGTTCCCGGACCCGGCGCAGCGGCGCCGGCATGCCGAGGCCGGCATCTGAACGTCGGCGTCTTTCGGCTTCGTCCGGCAGGGCCACGGCCTAGGGGCCCTTAAGCTGTGTGCGGAGGCAGGGAGGAATGGACACCCGGATGATCCGGCTGGCGGCCGGTGTGCTGGCGATCTTCCTGGTCGCCTGCTCGGCACCTTCGCGGCCAGGCGCCGCGCACAGCCGGCCCAGCCCCTCAGGCTCCGCGTCGGTGGTCGCCAAGCCGGGTTCCATCGACGCCTTCATCCCCCAGGCGGTGAGCTTCGTCGAGTCGCATCGCGGGCTTCGCTTCAAGCAAGCGGTGAAGGTGAACCACCTCTCGGACGCGGAGTTCTCTCAGCGCATAGTCGCGCTGCAGCGCCGGGACCGGGCGGACACCGACCGCCAGGCCAAGCTCTATCGAGCGCTCGGCCTGGTGGACCGCAGCGTCGACGTGGAGAAGGCTGAGGAGGAATTGCTCGGTGGCAACGTCCTGGGTTACTACGATCCCAAGACCAAGGAGCTGGTGGTCCGGGGTGACACGGCGACGGTGTCGGTCAAGCACGTGGTCGTCCACGAGGTGACGCACGCGCTGCAGGACCAGTGGTTCGGCCTCGACATGAGCCAGCGCGACCAGACCGACGACCAGGCGCTGGCCTACATCTCGCTGGTCGAGGGGGACGCCGTGCGGATCGAGCGCGAGTACGTCGCCAGCCTGTCCTCAACAGAGCGACAGGACCTGGCGCAGGCTGAAGGCGGATCGGGTGGATTGCCGTCGGGCGTCCCCAGGGTCCTGGTCGAGCTGCTCGCATTCCCGTACGTGGCCGGACCACCGTTCACCTCTGCACTTCTCCAGGCCCGCGGCCAACCCGGCCTCGACGGTGCCTTCAAGGACCGGCCGGCCGGCACCAGCCAGGTCGTGCAGCCCGAGCTGTTCCTGAGCGGCGACCGTCCGCAGACCGTCGGTGAGCCCGCCGCAGACGGCGCCACCTTCGACCGCGGGGTCCTGGGAGAGGTCCAGACCGGGGTGCTTCTGGAGGGGACGGTGTCCTCCGGCGCCCTGAGCAAGGACC
>JALYYF010000254.1 GCA_030946725.1 Candidatus Dormiibacterota bacterium | reverse complement strand
TCGGCGCTGAAGAGGTCGGGCAGGAAGCGCTCGGCGGTCAGCTCGGGGCGGCCGACGTAGCCGCGGGCAAGGCCCTCGCCGCCGACGTAGAGCTCGCCGGCCTGGCCGGGCGCCAGCAGGCTGCGCTCGGCGTCGAGGACGTAGAGGCGGGCGTTGGCCTCCGCCCGGCCGGCGAGGACCGCCGGCCGCTGCTCGTCGCCCGGACCGAAGGTGTGCTTGGAGGCGGCCATCACGCATTCGGCAGCCCCGAACTGGTTGGCAACCTCGCAGCCGAACCTCTCGCGCAGCCCGCGGGCGTCCTCGCTGGGCAGGCTCTCGCCACAGGTGAGGACCAGGCGCAGCGGCGCGCCGCCGGCCTCGGCGAGCAGGGCGCGCCCCACAGCGGGCGCCAGGCTGAGCAGGCAGGTCACCTGGTGCTGCTTCAGCGCCGCCAGGATCGCGCGCGGGGTCAGTTCGCCGCCCTCCTCCGGCAAGACCAGGCGGGCGCCGGCGCAGAGCGGGCCGAGAATGTCGCGCGCCGAGGGATGGAAGGCCAGTGACGGCAACTGCAGCACCGTGTCCGCCTCGCCGAGGCCGTAATCCCGCTGCAGGGCCAGCAGGTGGTTGACCACGGCTCGGTGCTCGATCATCACTCCCTTGGGCCGGCCGGTCGAACCGGAGGTGTAGACGACGTAGGCCAGCTGTTCGGCCAACTGGGGCCTCGGGGGGGCCAGCTCAGGCTGGCAGGCGATGAGCGGGGCGCCGCTGTCGAGCAGCACCGTGCTGACATCCAGGGTCGGCAGCCGGGCGGCGAGTCCGGCCGCCAGGCGTTCGCGGCTCAGCAGGAGAGTAGGGCCGGCATCCCGCAGCATGCGGTCCAGCCGGTCCACGGGATCGGCAGGGTCGAGAGGCAGGTACGCCGCGCCGGCCTTGAGGACGCCGAGGATGGCCACGATCATCTCCGGGGAACGAGGGAGGCAGATGCCGCAGAGGGTCTGCGGACCGGCACCGAGCTCCCGCAGCCGGTGCGCGAGCTGGTTGGCCCGAACCTCCAGCTGGCGATAGGACAGCCGCCGCGACCCCTGCTCCACCGCGGCCGCGCCCGGCCGCCGCAGGACCTGGGCCTCGAAGAGGTCGGGGATGGCGGCCTGGCGGGGATAGTCGCGACGGGCGGCCTGCCAGCCGATCTCCAGCTCCGCGTACTGCCGCTCGGTCACCAGCGCCTCGGTCAGGGCGGGGTTGGGGAGCTTTGCCGGGGAGGGCCCGGGCGTCTTCGCCACCGACTCCGACTCCCTCAGAAGGAGACCCGGAGGGCCCTCAAGCCGCGCAGGCCGAGGTTCTCGCGCCAGACGAGCGGCTCCGGCTCCAGCCTCAACCGGGGCAGCCGCCGGAGCAGGGTGGCCAGGGCGATCTGCGCCTCGATGCGAGCCACAGGAGCCCCGAAGCAGAAGTGCCCGGCCCATCCGAAGGCCACGTGCCGGTTGTCCTGGCGCCCCAGGTCCAGGCGGTCCGGCTCGGGAAAGCGCGAGGGGTCGCGGTTGGCGGCCCCGATCACGGCGATCACCGCCTCGCCCTTTCTGATCAGCCGCCCGGCGATCTCCACATCGCGGGGAGCCACCCGCACGGCCCGCTGGCTGGGGCTCTCATAGCGAAGCATCTCTTCGACGGCGCTCGGCATCAGGGCCGGGTCCGAGCGCAGACGTTCGAGCTGGAGGGGGTTGCGGAGCAGCGACAGCAGCCCGGTCCCGATCAGGTTGGTGGTCGTCTCCAGGCCGCCCACCATGGTCGCGATGAGGTTCGCCACCACCTCGTCCTCGCTGAAGCGGTCGCCGCCGACCTCGGCGCCGGCCAGGGCGTTGACCAGCCCATCGGTCGGGGCCTCGGCCTGCCGCCGGACCGCCTCCCGGAAGTAGCCGGTCATCTCCTCCACGGCCTGCAGGACGCGGGCGGTCCCGCCAGACATCTGCTGGACGTCGCCCAGCAGCTCGGCGAAGTCCGTGGACCAGGCCTCGAGCCTCTGCCAGTCGGAGCTGGGGACGCCCAGCATCTCCGTGGTCGCCTGTGCCGGCAGCGGGGCCCCGAGGTCGGCGATCGCGTCCATCACGCCCCTGCCGCCGGAGGGGCTCCGGCCCTCTATCTCGTTGAGCAGGCGGTTGCTGACGTCCTGGATGTGACCCCGCAGGATCTCCACCCGGCGCGGCGTGAAGGCCCGCGCCGCCAGCGTCCGCACGCGCGTGTGGGAGGGCGGGTCCATGGAGACCATCTGCCGGACCATCAAGCGAGCGACCGGGCCCAGTTCGCTCAGGTGCATGTCGTCGAGCTGCTCCGGCGTCGGCACCCGGGCGGCGGAGAAGTTCTGGAAGACGTCGACGACGTCCGCGTAGCGCGTCATCACCCAGGCGCCCAGGTACGCGTCCCAGTGGACCGGCGCCTCCCTGCGCAGCCGGCTGTAGAGCGGGTAGGGATCGGCCAGGACGTCCGGGTCCAGCAGCTGGTAGAGGCTGAGTGCCGGGTCCGGCCGCAGCCCAACCGACGTGAGCGGGGTTCCCAAGGGCATGCGTCACGTTAGGCAGAGCCTTCCGCGGCACCAATGGGCGGATTGAACCGCGCCTGGGACTTACGGCCGAGGCGCGCCCATGCGGATTGTCCTGCCTGCGAGGCGGCCGGCGGCATATAACTTGATCGGGGAAGATCTTGAACCGGCAACAGTTCGATTCGGTCGTGGCCGGAAACCTCGTCTACGTGCACGATCCCGTGCCGCCCGGGCACACGCTGCTGCTGGGCGACGTGGTGCGCACGCACGTGACGCCGCGCGTCCTCGCCGTCTACCTGCCTGACCTCGACCGCACCATGTACGCAGAACCGGACCGCGTCCACGCCCACCCCCTGAGCGAGGACGACCAGCGAGCCTGCCCCTGGTGCCGCCTCGGCACCCTGACCGGTTCCCGCTAGATCTCCCTCCCCCTTGCGCGGAGGGTAGGGAGGGGGTCCCTTCAGAACTCCTGCCGCGCGAATATCGCCAGCCGTCGCGTCGCGAACTCCCCGGCCCACAGCGGCCAGCACGTGGTCAGTGTCAGCTGCCGATCCGGCTCGGGTCGCAGCACCCAGGTGTCTGCGGGGGAGACGACCCGCGTGCCCGTGACGCGGTAGCGAAAGCTGCCGTAACGGGTGTCCAGCACGATCAGGTCCCCCGCCACCAGGTCACCGAGGCGCAGCCAGTAGACGTTGTGCGCCGCCAGTCCCACGGTGCCGCGCTGGCCGGGCCAGGCGCTCTGCGGATAGTGGCCCGGACCCACCGCCAGCACGTCCAGGCCGACACCCTCGCGCACCACCTCGGAATAGCCGGCGCGGGGCACGGAGAGCTTGAAGTCCAGTCCGTCCACGGGACGCCGGAGCCCGCCGCCGCCGGCCTCGGCGCCGCCCGCTGGAGCGGTCCTGGCCAGCTCCGCCCAGCGCACCTGCTCCTGCCGCTGAGCGATCGCCCCACCCACCACCGGCGCCAGGGCGACCGCCAGCATGGCGCAGCCGGCGAGTATCAGGATCCAGCCCGATATCCCCATAAAACGCCTGAAGGGGCCGGCACCATAAGGGCCGGCCCCCGTGCGAGGAGGGAGGGAAGGCGTCAGGCGGGGGTGTGCTTTCTCACTAGGAAGCCACCCGCGAGCAGGCTGCTGAGCGCGGCGAACACCAGCAGCACCGGAAGACCGGTGTTGGCCAGTGAGCCACCGGGCGCACCTGCTGAAGGACCGGTCAGGCTGGAGCCGGAGGCGGCGTTGGCCGCACCCGTCCCGGGCCGTGCGATCCCGTCGTTGATTGCCGCCGAGTTGGCGGGCTTGCCGGCGACCGCTGCGTTGCTTGTCACCGACAGTGGATTGCTAATGGGCTGGCCGTCGGGGCCAGAGCCCGGGTTGCCGCCCGGATTTGTTCCGGGGTTACCGCCCGGGTTGCCGCCCGGATTTGTTCCGGGGTTACCGCTCGGGTTTCCAGCCGGATTGCCGGTGGGCGTGCCCTGAGGGGCGCAAACCACCGCGGTGGTCCCACCGCTGAGGACGCCGACGCCCTGCAGCCCGCAGCTGCCCGCCTGGGCGCCACCGGCCGGGGAGAAGCTCCCCGCAGTCGAGCCCAGAACGCCGGCCACGATGCCGCCGCCGGACGCCGCCGAACCGTTCGGTCCGCACATCACGGAGGCGCCGCCTCCGCCTGCCGAACCGGCCAGCCCGCAGGCTCCGGCCTGCGCGCCGCTGGTGGTCGAGGCGCCCGCGCCGCCGGCGGCTGATGCCACGCGGCCACCGCTGGAGGCGGTGGAGCCGGTCAGGCCGCAGGCCACCGAAGACGAACCGAAAGCTCCAGCCGCAGCCCCGCAGGCGTTCGCCTGGAGGCCGTTGGCCGGCGACGCGCTCCCGCCCGCCGGACCGCCGGCGGCCGTCGCCAGCTGACCGGTGCCAGAGGCGGTGGAGCCCGTCAGGTCACAGGCCGCCGTGGAAGCGGCACCGTAGACGCCCAGCGCGGCACCACAGGCGCTTGCCTGGGGCCCGGCCGCCGGCGAGAAGCCGCCGTTGGCGGATCCGGCCGCGCCGGAGAGAGCCCTGCCGGCGCCCGTGGCCAGCGATCCGCTGCCGCCACAGCTGACGGCCGAGGTGCTGGAGCCGCCGGCGAAGCCAGCCCCGCAAGCGCTTGCGTGCATACCGTTGGCGAGCGAGAGTCCGGCTGCGCTGGAACCAAGCTCACCTGAGAGCACGCCGCTCGCGCCCGAGGCCATCGAGCCGGAGCCCGAACAGGTGACCCGCGAGGCGCTGCCGCGCAGTCCGAGCGCGGAGCCGCAGGCACTCATGTCGACGCCGTTGGCGGGCGAGGCCGCCACCGAGGCGGCGCCGAGGACGGCGGAGAACGGTCCGGCTGCCGAAGCGTTGGAGCCATTCGCGTCACAGGTCGCCGCCGGGACCGCGCCGTCCGTCGCGACAGCCGCCCCACAGGTTGAGGCGGAGGCACCGTTCGGGGACGCGGACGCACCCGTATCGCCGAGCTGCGCCGTGCCGACGCCCTGAAGCGTGGCATCGCCGCCCGGGGTTCCGGCGCCCGCTCCGTTGTCGGGGACCGGGAGCCCTCCGTTGGTCGGAGGAGCCTGGACGTTGACAGAGGGCAGGCCCGGAGCGGCCGGCACCTGCACGTTGCTCACGCCTGTGGTACCGATGGTCGGCTTCGAGGAGTTTGCTGAGACGCCGGGGTGGTGCGTGTTGACGTTGACGTTGACCGGTACGGTGCCGTGCGTGGGACCGGCACCATTCACTTGCGCGTTGCCGTTGACGCCGGACGGTCCGGTCGTCGTCGACACCGCAGCCTTACCCTCCGGTGTCGCAACCGACTCTCCAACCGGCGGGCCGGCGGCCATGGCGACACCGGCGCGTCCGACCACCAAAGTGGCGACGCCGGCGGCCGCGATGACCACCCGTGTAACGCGCGCAGACCCGAGGGTCGGCGCCCAACCTGGGGACATGGGACATACCTCCACACGCAGCCATTGAGCTTTGGGGGTCGCGTTGGAACCCCTGGCTCGATCTTGCATGTGTTTGACGCACGACCCACACCTTCTGATCGGTTTGGGCAATGCCGGAAAATGCGGCAGGGCGGCACGGGAAGTCGAGGCAGGCATGCGTTCTGAAGTGTCCATCGCGTCCCTTTGCTCGTAAAACAACGTGACGCTGCTGCATGGGGCCTAGCCTCGATCGTTCTCGCGGGGATCCTGACCCGGTATCTGAGTTTGAGCTGCTCTACGAGCGGTTCCGGCTTCCGGTGTACCGAGCCATTCGTGGCGTCGTGCTCGACGCCGCGGCCGCCGAGGACCTCACTCAGGAAACGTTCGAGCGCGCGTACAAGTCGCGCGCGGAATATCGCGGAGGCAGCTCCCCGGGTGCCTGGCTTCACCGGATCGCCGTCAACACCGCGATCTCTTATCTGCGCCGGCAGCGTGTCGCCAAATTGCTGATCCCGAAGCTTTACATGCCCGGGACGCCGGCGCACGAGGAGGTCGAGGACCGCAGCCTCGCCGAGCGGGCGCTCAGTGTTCTGAGCCCAAAGCTGCGCGTCGTGGTAGTGCTGAGCTTCTACGCGCGCATGTCACGGGAGGAAATAGCGCGCACCTTGAAAATCCCGCCCGGAACAGTGGCGTCGCGCCTGGGAGCCGCCCTCGAGGCGATGAGAAAGGCATTGGCGGAAATCGATCACGAGGGGACACCCGAGCGTCAAGGAGGGTGATGGGACCGCCAGACGGCCCGTCCGGGCCAAGAGAGTTCGAGTGGGCTCACGTAATTCAGACAGAGCTCAACTCCTGGGACCCCAGCTGCCTCTCGCCACACTTCCGGCCCAGGCCGCGGTTGCGGGCAGCGGGTGTCTGGAGACCGCTTCCTGTGGCCTTGCTCGTGGTGATCATGGTCGTCCTGGCGGCAACCGCGCTGGCCGCTGGACCGCGCACCCTCAGCACCGTGATCGGCACTCTGACCACCCGGCCCAAGCCGTCGGCGACCCCTGTCACGCCGCACGCCAGCCGGGTCGTGCGCACTGGCTCGCCGAACTCCGCCTCGGGAGCGGCCTCCGGGGCCACCACCGGCACCCCCGCGGCGTCGCCGTCCGCCAGCTCGGCTTCCCAGCCGGCGAGGTCGGCCGCGCCCGCCGCCCAGAGCCAGCCCGAAGGCGGCGGCTCGAGCCCGGGCTCCCAGGGCGCCCCGCAGCAGGTCCAGCTGCCGACCCAGCCCCAGCAGAGCCAGGTGCCGCAGATGCCGCCTCTTCCCACGCCGGCCCTTCCCCACCTGCCCCCGCCCCCGCTGCTGCCCCAGGCCCCGCCCGTGCAGGGCGGCGGCGTCCCCACCCCGGGTCACGGGACAGGCCCCCCACCGACACCAGGCCTCCCCATCACCCACCCGGCGCCGGGCCCGACCAACGGCGCCCAGGCTCCCCAGCACCCCACCGGTCACGGTGTGAAGCACGCCTGAGGTACCCCCTCCCTACCCTCCCCGCAAGGGGGAGGGAATCAACTAGATGGAGGCGTTACTGGGGAGGCCGGATTCACTCCGGCCGTCTGAGTGGCTACTTCGGAACGACTGCCAAACAGGACCCTGCGGAAGGGGGCGGGGGGGGAAACCTGTTTCCACCGCATCTTGCAAACGTCGCTGCTATAGCGGCAGCGCCGGTTGGGCTGGGGTGGAGGCCGTCGGCGCTCAGGTAGTCGGGGTGCTGGTCCAGGGCCGCTGAGGCCTGGGCCGCCAGGTCGACCACGACGGCGCCGTGGCGGTCTGCGACCCTGGCTATGGCGGCGTTGTAGGCGTCGACCTGCGCGATGACCTGGTCGGGAGGCGGCAGCGTGACGTTGCCGAGCGCGCACTTCGAACCGGGCGGCGGGTCTGGCCGGCACGCCAGGTAGGCGGGAAGCCGGTCCAGGCGGGGGGTGTTGGCGATGAGGACCCGGGTCGCGCCACCGCGGGAGAGTGGACCGACGAGCTGGTCGAGGCGGGACTCGTAGTCCGTCGCCCCCACGCCGGCCGCGAGGTCGTCGACGTTGAACCAGACAGTGACCAGGGTAGGCCGCACGGCAAGCGCCGCCGGAAGCTCATCCCTCAGCGCCGCCGCCGTGGTCTCCCCGGCCAGACCGAAGTTGTAGTAGACGGCCGTCCGCGGCAAACGCAGGTAGAGCAGCTGAGGAAACGACTGCCGGGTGGGGTCGGAGGTTCCCACCCCGACCGTCTCGCTTGCGCCCAGGGCGGCGTAGACGACCGGCGGCGGTGGAGGCGCGCTGCGGGAGACGCCCGCGGAGCTCCTCCCGCCCTGGCTGCAGGCGCCCAGGAGCAGCGCCGCCGCGACCAGCGTCGCCAGCACTCCGCGGGCCGTCATCCGGCCAGAGCCTCTCGAACCGGCAGCCCCGCCGCGCGGAACGCCGGCGCCAGGCCCCCGGCCACGGCCAGGAGCGCGGTGACGAGCGGAACGCCCAGCACCCAGGCCGCCGGCGCCAGTCCGATGTCGATCCCCTGGAGGCCCTGGTCGACCAGGTAGTGGTTCACCACAAGAGCCACCGTCCCGGCCAGTGCCGTCCCGGCCAGGGCTCCGACCAGGCCGCCGACCAGGCCCAGCAGCCCGGCCTCGACCAGGAACCAGCGCGCCACGTCGCCGTCGCTGGCGCCCAGGGCCTTCAGCACGCCGATCTCCCGCCAGCGCTCTCGGACCGCGGCCAGCAGGGAGTTGGCCACACCGAGCACGGCGATGATCAGCGCGACCGCGCCGATGCCGCCGAGGACGATGTCGACGATGTGCAGGTACTTCTGCACCGACGCCACCAGGTGTTCCGGCGCGCTGGTGGCGTAGCCCAGGCCGGCGATCTCAGCCCGGACGGCGTGGACGTCGGTCAGGTTGTCCGCCACCACGACCAGCCCGCTGTACGGCGACCCGGGACGCGGCAGCCCGCGGGTGGCGGCCCCAAGCAGCGTCCACTCGCGGGCCGCGCTGGTCTGCTGGATGGGGACGAGGAAGTCGCCGTCGTCGACGGTCTGGGCCACCACGCCGACCACGAGCTCGCGGGACCAGCGGCCCCGGTAGCGCGTCTGGCCGCCGCTGACCACCGCCTGCGGCGCGGCGAACTCGACCTCTGAGCCGAGCACGGCCGCCGGCCGCTGGGCGTCCAGGCGGACGCGCTCGAGGTAGTTCTGGGTCACCACGACCTCGGTCATCGAGCCAGGCGCAGGCAGGCGGCCGGCGAGCAGCGTGACGGGCAGGTCCGCCGTCCGTCGAAGGTCCGACCCGACCAGCGTGGCCACGTACGGGTCGGTCGACCGGCGGCATGCCGGCGGGGCGGCCGGAGTGGCGGCCATGCCGGGGCAGGGCACCGCGAGGACCGGCACCGAGAGCACGGTCACCACCGAGCCGACGTGAGGCGAGGAGCGGATGGCGCTCACCGCCTGCTCGGTCAGGTCGTGGTGGTCGCCCGTCTTGAGGCTGTCGCTGGAGAGGTTGCTGGGGTCGGGGTAGGCGTCGTCGACGTGGATGGCCGCTGCCGGCCCTCCCTTGCTCAGCTGGCTGACGATGCGGCTGTCGGCGGTCCCGGCGATGCTGAGCAGCGCCACCAGCAGGGTCGTCCCCAGCGTGACCCCGAGGCCGGTCAGCAGAGAGCGGCCGCTTCTGCGGCGGAGGCTGCGCAGGGCCAGCAGGCCGGCGTCCGACCAGCTCACGGGAGCAGCCTGCCCCGGCTCAGCCGGAGCCGCCGGTCCGCGCGCTGGGCGAGCTCGGGGTTGTGGGTGACCACGATCAGCGTGCAGCCCCGCTCCGCCCGCAGCCGCTCGAGGAGTTCCAGGGCGCGCACCGCTGAGTCCTCGTCCAGGTTGCCCGTCGGTTCGTCCGCGAGCACCAGGCTGGGCCGGTTGGCGAGCGCACGGGCGATGGCCACGCGCTGCAGCTCGCCGCCGCTGAGCGTGCCGGGGCGGTGGGAGAGGCGGGCGGCCAGTCCGACCTCGGCGAGCAGGCCGGCGGCGCGGCGGCGGCGTTCGGCGCGCTCCACGCCGGCCAGCGTGAGCGCCATCTCCACGTTCTCGAGCGCGGTCAGCATCCCGAGCAGGCCGAAGTCCTGGAAGATGAAGCCGACGACCTCGCGTCGGAAGCGGGCGAGCGCACCGGGACCGAGGGTCGTGAGGTCCCTGCCGCCCACCACCAGTGAGCCGGACTGGACGCGTTCCAGGCCGCCCAGCAGCGAGAGCAGCGTGCTCTTCCCCGCGCCGGAGACTCCCGTGATGGCCAGGTAGTCCCCCGGCTCGGCGTCCAGGTCGACGCCCCTGAGAACGGGAAGCACACCGTCCGCTTCCAGCGCCGCGGGCTGCCCCGATACCTTTGAGGCGGGCCGGCCGTAGGCGTGGAAGAGGTCGCGTACCCGGACCTCCGCCCCGAGCGCGCCCTCCTCGAAACCATCAACTCGACCCAGCGGCGCCGCCAAAGGAGCCTCCGAGTCTATCAGCGGGACCTTAGAGCTCTCTGACCGCCGCTGCGCGCCCCCGGCGGTACCATCCATCTCGCCATGCGCGGTCGGCGTCTTCCTTGGAAGGCCATCCCTGCGGCAGCCCTGGCCGGCAGCCAGCTGGGACACCTGTTCGTCTACGCCTTGCGGCTCGGTCCGGAGGGCCTGGGCTCCGCCGGCAGCGGCGCCCACGGGTACTTCCCCCCTCTCGCCACGGCGCTCGCCGGGATCTCCGGAGGCGCCTTCCTGGCGGCCTTCGCCGTCCTGGGGGCGGCCCGCATCCTGGTCGCCCGCGGAGGCGGCGCCAGGGTGTTCGAACGTCCACCCACCCTGGACCTGATGGCCGTGCTCTTCGCGCTCCAGCTCTCGGTGTTCGCCGGACAGGAGACGGCCGAGGCGCTGCTGACCGGCCGGCCGGCGCCCACCGCGGCCGACCTCGTCCTCTGGGGCACGCTGGGCCAGCTGCCCATCGCCGCACCGGCCGCGCTTGCCCTGAGCTGGCTCACGGCCGGCTTCCGGCGCGCGCTCGCGGACCTCACGTGCGCGCGCGCGTCCGCCCCGCTGTCCCGCGCTCTCGGGGTCAGGGTCCCCGGCCGACCCAAGCGGGCGCCCGCCCTGGTGGTGGCCTGGTCGCCGGGCCTCCGGCTGCCCCGGCGAGGACCGCCACCGGCTCGATAGTCAGCCGCCGTCCCGCGGCCGCTCCCCGGTCGCGCTTCCGGTCCTATCGAGGAGGTTTCATTTCCCTTGTTTGCCGTGATTTTCCTGCACGGGTTCGGCGTCCGCTACGACCTGCCCATCTCACTGGCGCTCTACCTCTACGCCGCGGCCGGAGTGGTGGTCGTCTCCTTCGTGATGGTCGCCATCTTCGCCGGCAACCGCACCGGCCAGGCGGCCGTGACCTATCCGCGCCGGCCGGCACCCTGGCTCCTGGCCCTCGGCCGCTCCCGGGTGGTGAGGATCATCACCGGCGCGCTCGGTCTCCTGGCGTTGCTGACGATCATCGTGACCGGGCTCTTCGGCTCCACCGACCCGCTGCGCAACCCCAGCGAGTACCTCACCTGGGTCTATTTCTGGGCCGGCATGGTCATCCTCTCCGGGTTGGTCGGCAACCTCTGGACGCTGTTCAACCCGTGGACCGCGCTCTACGACCTGGTGACCGCCGGAAGGCCGCGGGAGCCGCTGGCGCGGCTGCCGGAGGGCCTCGGCGTCTGGCCGGCGGTGGCTGTCTACCTCGCCTTCGCCGTCTTCGAGCTTGCATCCGGTGTGGCCAACCAGCCGCGGATCGTCGGCATCCTGGCACTCACCTACACGGCCCTCACGCTGGCCGGGATGACGGTCTTCGGCCGCGACCGCTGGCTGCGCCACTTCGAGGCGTTCACCGTCCTCTTCGACATCGTCGGCCGCTTCGGGCCCGTGGAGACCGAGCGCGACGACTCCGGCCGCCTGCGCGCGGTCTGGCTGCGGCCCTGGGGAACCGGCCTGCTGCAGCCGGTCAGGGCCGGCTGGGACATGGTCGCCTTCGTGATCCTGATGCTGAGCTCACTGGCCTTCGACGGCATCACCGCCCCGACGCCGGCCTGGACGGCCTTCGTCAGCGCGCTGCAGCCCTGGTCAGCCGCCCTGGGTGCGCTGGGGCCGCCCGTGGTCAAGGGCCTGGGCCTGGTGCTGCTGAGCGCCGGCTTCTTCCTGATCTTCGTGGCAGTGGCGCGCCTGATGCTGTACCTCGGCAGCTCCAGCGGCAACGAGCTGGAGGCGGTCACCGCCTTCGCGCTGACCCTGGTCCCGATCGCGCTGGTCTACAACGCGGCGCACAACTACAGCTACCTGACGATCCAGGCCCAGGGCCTCTTTCCCCTGCTGGGGGACCCTCTGGCCCGCGGCTGGCACCTGCTGCCGACCTCCGGCTACCAGGTCAGCTTCGCGCTGGCCGGCGCGGCGACGGTCTGGTACGTGCAGGTGGTCCTGATCGTCCTCGGGCACGTCATCGCCGTCTACCTGGCCCACCTGCGGGCCGGGGAGCGCTTCAAGACCGCCCAGCAGGTCCTGCTCAGTCAGTACCCGATGCTGGTCCTGATGGTGGTGTACACGATGACCAGCCTCTGGATCCTGGCCCAGCCGATCACCCGGGAGGGGTGACGTCGCGGCGTACGCCACGCAGGATTCGACGGCCGAGCAGGAACAGCAGAGCGAACACCGCGACGATCATGAAGGCTTCCGGTGCGAAGGCGGCGGCGATCGCCAGCGCCGCCGTCACGTCGACGGAGACCAGTACCGCGAACACCAGAGGCGTGAATGCCAACCCCCAGCTCAAACGGTGCCAGAGGGATGCCGGCCAGGCACGGCCCTGAAGCCGGGACACGAATCAATCTTAGAAGCGATTCAGGGGAAGTCGGGCGGCCAGGAGACGAGCTGGGCGCGTTCGACGTCTGGGTCGGTGCGCGCCTTGCTGAGCGCCGCCTGCTCCTGTTCCGGCGCGACCGGGATCAGGAAGGTGCGCCGGGCGGCGGGGCCGATGGGCGGGTTGGCGGCGCCGCGCCAGGCCGGGCGCACGAAGGTGTCGGGTCCGAGGACCCGGGCGCCGACGGCGTTGGGATCGGCTCCGGCCTTCAGCTGGACGGAGACCGCCTGCCGAGCTGTTGGCGGGGGCTTCGAGGAGACCAGCGGCACGGGCTGCTGCGCGCTCGCGCCGCTCGGCCCTGGCTGGCCGGAGGTCGGCGTCGGGCCGGCGCTTGAGCCGGGGACCCGGCCGCAGGCAAACGCCGCGCCGACGAGAGCGGCTGCCGTCAGGACCATCAGGAACACTCTGACACCTCGCACACCGGACACAACGCCGCTCTCCACCGCGAGGTAACTCGGCTTCAGGCTCGAAGCACGAAGTCGAAGGCGGCGGTCTTGCCCGTCGCGGCGTCACCCAGCCGCACCACCAGGGCCGGGTCGAAGATGGAGTCGCTCGAGTTCCGGGCCACCCCCGGGAAGAACAGCTGCGTGGTCAGGAGAGGGCTTCCCTCGGCCGCCACCTTGACGTGGATGTGCTCCGTTCGGCCGGGGTACTCGCCGGGCATCACCGTCGTCAGTGTGTAGCGCCCGCCGGCGTCGGTCGTCTGGTGGCCGCGGAGGCGGTCGCCGGAATTGTCGTAGCTGCCCGAGCCGTCGGCCTGCCAGAAGTCGAGCACGACGCCGCTCTGGGGAGCGCAGTCCACTGACAGCACCCTGCCGGTGAGGACGAGCTGGGTCCCCGACACGCCCGGCTGGAGCAATGAGGTGCGCTCCGGCGAACCGGGCTTGAAGTACGGGCCCTCGGTCAGGCCCGGTGTCGGCCGACCGGAGCAGGTCGACGTACCCTGACCGGGTTCGACCGCCGGCGTCTCCGAGGTCGCGGACGTGGGCGACGCGGTGCGGGCGGGTGGCGGCGTGGAGGCTGACGATGACCCGGCCGGCCCGCCGCAGGCCCCGAGGACAATCGCCGCCAGCAGCCCGAGAGCCGCCCTCGCCGCGGCTCTCGGAGGCCGGTTCACGGCCTCCAGCTTACCGGCGGTCCTCAGGCGATCTCGTGGTTGGGTGTCATGCGCCGGATGCGGGGGCGGCCGACGCTCACCGAGGAGCGTCCCGCCCGGCAGACCTCCAGCGCGCGCTCCAGGTACTCGAAGGGCTCGGTCGCGCCGGGACCGTCCAGGGGGAAGGTGATCAGCGCCACGCGGACGGGCCGGCCTATGCGCTGCCTGGCCGTCTTGACCAGGTTGCCGGCTTGCTCGCGAAAGTCCTCAGCCCAGACGTCGGGCAGCACCAGCAGCCTCTCCCAGGGTCCGTACTCGCTGAGTGCCTCGCCGCCGGGGAGACCGCTCCTCAGCGTCTCGTCGAACTGCTCCATGACCGCTTCCCGCTCGCCGGGCTCGAGCTCGTACTCGGCAGGGGCGTCGACGCCGATCAGTCCCAGCGTCACCAAGCGGCGGCCGCTACGCGCCTCGGCCAGGAGCCAGTCCGCCCTGGCCCGCCCGACGACCTC
>JALYYF010000242.1 GCA_030946725.1 Candidatus Dormiibacterota bacterium | reverse complement strand
CGCTTGCCGACCAGCGCGCGGCCGACCGGAGACTCGACGGAGATGCGTCCGGAACCGGGGTCCGCCTCGACCGCGCCCACCAGGTGATAGGTCAGGGTCTCTCCGTCCTCGTCGACGATGTCGATGGTGGAGCCGGGCTCCGCCACGCTGGAGGCCTTGCCCTCGATGATCTGGGCGCGCCCGATCATCTCCTCCAGCTCGTAGATGCGCTCATCGAGGCGCTGGACCTCCTCTTTGGCCTGCTCGAACTCGGGGTTGTCCTCGATGTCCCCCGGCTGGGCCGCCTCCTTCATGCGGTCGGCCGCCTCGATGCGGCGGTTGCGCACGACCCCCAGCTCCTGCTTGAGCCTCGTCAGGCCCTCGGCGGTCAGCAGGACAGGCTGGGTGAGGTCCATGTTGAGGCGAATAATAACCCTCATGGCTTCGAGCCCCAACTCGCGTGATGCTCTTCTGGTGGTGGATCCCCAGGTCGATTTCTGTCCCGGTGGCGCCCTGGCCGTCCCCGCCGGTGACCAGATCTTCCCGGCCGTCAACCGTGTCGCGGCGCGGCTGCCCCTGGTGGTCGCCAGCCGGGACTGGCATCCGCCCGACCACGTCTCCTTCCAGATGCGGGGCGGCCCCTGGCCGGTCCACTGCCAGGCGGGCACGAGGGGGGCCGAGTTCCACCCGGACTTCGACAGCGGCCTGGTCCAGCAGGTCTTCAGCAAGGGCAGGGACCCGGACGTGGAGGCCTACTCGGCGTTCGACGGCACCGGGCTCGCGGACTGGCTCCGCTCCCACGCCGTGAGCCGGCTGTACGTCGCCGGACTGGCCACCGACTACTGCGTCAGGGCATCAGTCCTGGACGCCCGCCAGGCCGGCTTCGAGGTGGTCGTGCTGGAGGACGCCATCGGCGCCGTCGAGGTACAGCCTGGTGACGGTGAGCGGGCGCTGGCCGAGATGTGCGAGGCGGGCGCGGAAGAGGCCCGGAGCGAGGACCTTGGCTGAGCAAACGCGGACCGAGCACCCTGCCGAGCGGATCAACATGAGTTGCTTCGAACTCTCGCGAGACGTAGAACGGCTCCAGTGCTGCGTCGCCCAGGCCTCGCCTTTCGCGCGAACGCTGCTGCGCGTCGTCGGACGTGTCGTGATCGACACCGGGGCGCCGGGAGCCGACCCTGCGGTCTGGGACAACACCGAGGTCATGGCGCTGCAGTGGCTGAACGAGACGCTGCACCCGCTCGGCTACGAGGTCAGACCGGCGGCCGGCTCCGGACGGCCGGATGTGCCGGATCCGAGCAGCGAGTGGGTTTGATCGGCTGAGGGGACCCC
This sequence comes from Candidatus Dormiibacterota bacterium, assembly GCA_030946725.1. GTDB lineage: Bacteria > Chloroflexota > Dormibacteria > Dormibacterales > Dormibacteraceae > Nephthysia. The sequence goes on along the minus strand of JALYYF010000242.1, from coordinate 3,774 downwards.
CTCCCTACACTCCCCGCAAGGGGGAGGGAGATACGAAGAGGTCATTCCAGAAGGCCGACGGCAGGCTGCCGGCGTAGAGCAGGCGGTCGTGGAAGGGGCGGAGCTGGAAGGCCGGGCCTTCGGCCTGGCGCCGGCGCTCGCGCAGCTCGCCGAGCAGGTGGCGGCCGTATAGGTAGGAGAGCTGGTAGCCGGGCGTGTAGGTGTAGCGCCGCACCTCGGCCAGCGCCGCCGCCGGGTCCATGGCGGCCTCCCGGACAAGCGTGGCTACCCCCTCCGGGACGCCGAGCCGGCCACAGGAGAGGTCCACGTCCAGCACGATTCGGCAGGCCCGCCAGATCAAATCGTTCAGCTGGACGAAGCGCAGCTCCGGCCCTTCGGCGAAGCCCTGGTCGTACATCAGCTGCTCGCAGTAGTGCGCCCAGCCCTCGACCAGCTCGGTCGCGTACTCCGCGGCAAGGAGCCGGGCCAGCGAGGGGTGCTGGTTGGCGCTGGAGAGCTGCAGGTGGTGGCCGGGATAGGCCTCGTGGACCGACGTGTTGAGGATCGCCGAGTGGTTGTGTTCCCCGAGGCCGTCCTCCTGTGGCGTGACGATGTAGATGCCGAGCTGGTGGGTGTCGAACCGAGCCGGCGGCTCGTAAGCGGCGAAGGGGATGACCGGGCGCAGGAAGCGCGGCGTCGGCTCGACCCGCAGCTCCTCGTCGGCGGGGATGGTGGCCAGCCCGGCCTCCGCTACGAATGACCGTGCAGCAGCGATCACCTGCCGGTACTCCTGGAGCGCGGCCTCGAAGCTCTCGGCGTGCTCTGATCGGACGATCTGGTTCACCTCTTCCAGGGTCCGGCCCGGCCAGTGCTCTGCGAGCAGCTGCGCCCGCTCCTCCTTGAACTGAGCCAGATAGCGCTCGCCCAGGGCCCTTATCGCCTGGGGGGAATCAGGCAGCCGGCGGAGCGTGATCAAGCGCTCGAAGCTCGCCGGGCCGAGGGCCCAGTCGGGCCGGGCTCGCCGCAGCGCATCCTCGAGCAGCCAGCGGGCGTAGTTCTCGGTCGCCTCGGAGGCGCCGGCCGCGGCGAGCTCGAGGCGGCGCTTGAGACTGCCTTCGGGCGCCGCGGAGACCAGGCTGGAGTAGAGGGCCGGCAGCTCGCCTGCGGTGTCGGCCGCGATCTGCACCCAGAGCTCGACCGGGTCGGTCAGGCGTTCCCGGCTGTTCCTCAGGTATTCGGGAACCGCCTCCAACCGGGAGGCGATCGACTGCAGCCGCTCTTCAAGTGGAGCGAAGTCCCGGGCGAAGAGTAGAAACAGCCCTGATCCGATCAGGTCGGGAGCGTCTGGCATCCGGGACCAGAGCCGGATCTCCTCCGCCTGGAAGCGAGCCAGTGCCGCATAGTAGCGGGTGACCTCGGTCTCCGTGCCGGCGTCCGCACCGGCCAGCTCGGACTCCAGCCTGCCGATCAGGGCCATCTCCTCCTGCGCCGCCGCCAGGCTGCCCTCCGGCAGCCGGCCGTCGAACTCGTGCAGGCCGTGGTAGCTTGCCTCGACCGGGCGCAGCTCCATCAGCCGCCGGAAGAACCGCTCGATCGAGTCCTGCGCCGTCAGGTCTCCTCCTGGGCGCGCTTGAACCACTCCACGGTGTCGGTCAGGCCCTCTTCCAGGCTGACCCGCGGGCGCCAGCCCAAGCGTTCCCGTATCAGCGTCCAGTCCAGGGCGGACGTCCGCTGGTCGCCGGGCCGGGGTGGTCCGTGCCTCTTGCCCAGAGAGGTGCCGATGCGTTCCGCGATCATCTCGAAGACGGTGTTGACGTCGACCTGGCGTGCGGTGCCGACGTTGAAGTGCCCCGTCACGTCGCTGTCCAGGGCCGCCAGGTGCGCCCGGACGACGTCCGCGACGTGGACGAAGTCGCGCGTCTGCTTGCCGTCTCCGTTCACGATCGGCTCCTCCTCGGCCAGCAGGCGGAGGCAGAAGATCGCGATCACTCCGGCCTCGCCGTGAGGGTTCTGGCGCGGACCGTAGACGTTGGCATAGCGAAGGGCGGTGTAGGAGAGGCCGTGCTGAACCGAGTAGCAGTGCAGGTAGTGCTCGAACGCCAGCTTGCTGACGCCGTACGGGGAGACCGGCCAGGCCGGGTAGCTCTCCGGCGTGGGCAGGACGTCGGCGTCTCCGTAGAGCGCTCCTCCTGTCGACGCGAAGACGAATCGCGCCCCCACCTCCCGCGCCGCCTCCAGCAGGTTCAGCGCGCCCATCAGGTTGACGTCGGCGTCGAACTGGGGCTCGCGGACGGACCTGCTGACGCTCATCTGGGCGGCGTGATGGGCGACCGCGTCAGGCCTGCGGCGGCGGATCAGCTCGGCCGCCTGCCGGGAGCGGATGTCCAGCTGGTGGAACTCAGCCTGAGGATGGATGTGCTGCTTGGCGCCGCTGGAGAGGTCGTCCACGACGATAACCTCGTCCCCACGATCGACCAGCGCGTCCACCAGGTGGGACCCGATGAAGCCCGCTCCGCCGGTGGCGACCACCTTCATGCTTTCAACGCTCCCGCCGTCGGCCCGCAGATCCCAGTCTGATCGGGGGCGTCACGGGCAAGAGAGTCTAACCGACGGCATGCGCGGCGATCCGCGAAGAGGGCGGTGCCGCCGGCAGCAGGATGCGGAAGCGGCTGCCGGCCCCGGGTTCACTCTCGACCTGGATAGTGCCTCCGTGCCGCTCCACCACGCTCTGTGCGATGGCGAGGCCCAGCCCGCTGCGGCCCCGGGGGCCGTGGTGAAAACGCTCGAAGATCCGCCGCATCTGCTCCGGCGGGATGCCCGGCCCGTGGTCCACGACCTCCAACACCGCCTGACGATCCTGGGCGGCGACCCGGATCAGGACGGTGCGGCCGCGCGGGCTGTACCGGATGGCGTTCTCGACCAGGTTGGCCGCCGCCTGCCGGAGGAGATTCTCGTCGGCGTCGACGGCCGGCCGGCCATCGGCCTCCGTCAGCAGCTGGATCCGGCGCCGGTCCGCGGTGGGGCCGTAGAGCCGCGCCAGCTCGCCGGCCATCGCCACCAGCTCCACGCGGCCCTTCTTCAGAGGCAGGCCCTCGTCCGTCTCGGCCAGAGTCAGCAGGCGCCGGAAGAGCTCCATCAAGCGGTCGCACTCCGTGGTGGCGTCCGTCAGGGCGCCGGGGGCGGCAGCATCCAGCGGACCGTGCTTGAGGAGGCTCAAGTTGGCGCGGATGGTCGAGAGCGGGTTGCTGACGTTGTGCGACACGTCTGTCAGGAAGCGCCGCTGAGCCTGAAGCACCTCGTGGAGCTGCTCGCGGGCCTTGAGCTCGGTCTCCAGGGACCTGTGCATCCGGTTCAGGAGCGGCAGCAGCGCCAGGAACAGGAACGCCGCCGGCGGAGCGGTCAGGATCATGACCGCCAGAGAGCCGCCCGCTCCCATCCCCGCCAGTGCCGGCTCCCAGCTCAGCGAGTAGGTCCGGGCCAGCGTAGGGACCACCGGCTCGTTCCGTTGCAGGGCGGTCGCGACGCCTGCGAAGGCCAGGCTGACGACCATGAAGACAGCCGAGGCCGCGAAGGCCCGGAGCAGCCAGACGACGGTCTGGGGAGCCGCCATCGGGTCGGCGATGATCGATGCGGCGAGGGCTGCCAGCCCGGTGGCTCCGGCTATGTACGCCGCAGAGCCGAGCTTGCGGCTGTAGGCGAACTCCCCGGCCAGCCGGGCGGCGGCGATGGCCGCCGGAGCCAGGGCGTTCGGCATCAGCAGCAGGGCGGCGACGGCGGGCACCCCGCCCAGGCTGA